>JAOUCV010000034.1 GCA_029859555.1 Gammaproteobacteria bacterium | reverse complement strand
GCTTGCGGGTGATGCCATGCAGTTGCAGGGCAGCCACAGCTATTTCATCGCAGAGTTACTGGATGCGGAGCTGATGTCGCGTGTGGCGAGTCAGGATATACATCCAACCGGGCCACTGCACGGGCGTGGTGAGAGTCCGGTCAGCAAAGATTGCCTTGAACTGGAATACAGCGTGCTGGGCGCTTATGCCAGCTGGTGTGAGGGGCTTGAGCAGGCGGGTCTTGCACAGGACCGTCGTGCATTGCGTCTTGGCGTACCTGAGCTTGCATGGCAATGGACTGATGCGGCTGAGCTGGTACTGAAGTTCAGTCTGCCGGCCGGTGCCTATGCCACCAGTGTGCTGCGTGAAATCGTGAACTGTACCTTAACGGGGAATGAATGATGGTACGAATAATAAAACACCTGCTGCTGGCGCTGACGTATGGCCTGCTTGGCAGTTTTATCGTGATTGTTGGTCTGTATGTCTACCAGCTGGAAAGCCGCCCTGATCTCAAGGTGTGGCACCAGGCGGCTCTGGATGTGGAGTTTCATGCCGGTCTTGCCGGCGAAATCACCACGCTTGAACAGTATCAGCAGCGGGAGGCGCAGCTCTTTGAGCAACTGGAAGAGCAGGTGTATGCGCGTATAGATGCAGCAGACCGCCGTTCTATCAATCGCTTTTCAACCAACAGCCTGACAGATCCGCGCGGCTATCCGAAAAACTGGAACCGCACCTTTGTACTCTCGCAGAATGAACCGCTTGCCGGTGCGGTCCTGTTGCATGGTTTGTCGGATTCGCCGTATAGCCTGCGTAGCGTCGGACAACTGTTGCACGAGCGGCAGTTCGAGGTAATTGGGCTGCGTCTGCCAGGACATGGCACGGCACCGGCCGGTCTGGCGACTGTTACATGGCATGACTTTGTTACTGCAGTAAGGATCGCTGTCAGCAGTATGCGAGATCGCCTTGGTCCGGATCGCCCTCTGTACCTTGTCGGTTACTCCAACGGTGCCGCACTGGCGGTGCATTATGCGCTGGCCGTTCTGGAAGGCGAGGATATGCCGGCCGTTGACGGGCTGGTGTTGCTGTCTCCCGCCATCGAGGTCTCGGGTGTTGCCGCCTACGCCATCTGGCAGGCACGTTTTTCGCGCTTGTCGGGCCTTGAGAAGCTTGCCTGGACCGATATCCAGGCCGAGTTTGACCCCTATAAATACAGTTCCTTTACCGTTAATGCCGGTGACCAGATTTACCAGTTGACGCGCAATATTGCCGCACGGATCGATCGACTCTCCGGTCCCGATGGCGTTGCGGGCTTCCCCAGGACCATTGCCTTCCAGTCGATCGTTGATGCCACGATTAAACCTTCCACGCTGGTGGATGCACTGTTTATGAAGCTGGCGCCGGGGGGTCACGAGCTGGTGTTATTTGATGTCAACCGGCACACGGATGCCGAGCCGTTGTTGCGCTCGGATCCTGAGGTACTGACGGATCGTCTGCTGGGGGATGGGCAGCTGCCGTTTACGTTGACGCTGGTGACGAACCTGAACCCGCATACCGACGCGGTGATTGCGCGTACCAAAGCGGCCGGTGCTGCTGCGGCTACAGACGAAGATATCGAGCTGGCCTGGCCCGGGGGGCTGTTTTCACTGTCCCATGTGGCCGTGCCGTTTGCGCCCGATGACCCGGTCTACGGTAATGACCCGGAAGCAGGTGAAAGCATGATTACCCTCGGCAGTATTTTTATTCGCGGTGAACGCAACCTGTTGCAGATTCCGGATAACTATTTTCTGCGTCTGCGCTATAACCCTTTCTTCGGCTATCTCACAACACGTGTGCAGGGATTTATGGATTTGTAGGTCTGGCTACAATTCCGGCTATAGCAGTTTCAGGTCTGCCCGTTTTTGGAACAGCCATTAAGCAGCCGCGGCTATGGCGGCTAACGTCGGGCGCGGGTAACTGGTTGTGAATGCGCGCTTCCACATCCCGTACAGCAAATACATCGCTGGCTGCTGTTGCCGGTTGTTCTGCCTCGCGAAGATCAGCTTGTTATTTTCAAGGCAATATAGGGCACGATATTTAATACTATGATTGCGATTTTGTAGTTCCCTAAATACTGCATATACGTTAACGGTAAATCGGACTCGCTGACGCCGAATATTTTACTGTGGATGCCTGAAACGGGTTTTCTGGCAACAGCCAGGGCAATAGTTGAAAGAAAAAGAACACTAACATTGATAACTGAACACCAGCCAAGAAATTCCGTTAATGTGTTTATGTCTGTCATTTCAATTGCTCCTGGTGTGGCCTTGTAAGTTGTCAATGCCTGTTACCTTGACGCGCTGCGCAGCAGTATATAGACCGCACCGCTGCCGCCATCTTTTTGCGGTGTTGAGCTGAATGCCAGTACATCATGGTGTTGACGTAGCCAGTTATTGATGCGGTTTTTCAGGATCGGTGCCTGACCGTCGCTACGATAACCCTTGCCATGTATGACACGCACACAGCGAATGTGCTGGTCCCGGCATGCGCTTATAAACTGCACCAGTTCCTGGCGGGCGATGGTGGCAGTCATGCCATGCATGTCAAGTTCGGCGCCAACTGTCAGCTGGCCGCGCCTGAGCTGTTGCAGTTTTCGTTGCTGGATACCGGGGCGTGCAAAAAACAACGTCTCGTCGGATGAAACCTCACCCGCGTCGAAATGATCGGAGAAGCTGTCGGTTTGCGGTGATATTTCGCCCTGTTGTTGCTGTCTCGGCCGGGGTGAGCGTTTTTTTTGCGCCTGGATCGCCTTGTCATGGCTAAGCTTGCGCACCGGGCCGACGCTGCGACGGAACAGCTCGATATCATCCTCGGAGAGTTTTTTTCGATCAGCCATAATGACGGGAGATTCCTTGGGCTTTGTTCCTTTATACTATACGGCCCGGGACAGGGAAGAACTATTTGTCGGGGCGTGGATTTTAGCCCATCTCCCGAGGGGAGAGGGGCTGGAACGACAGAAAACCGGGGTATTTCCGGATTGTGGTATGAGTGGGTGACTGGATAAATGGCCGGTGCTCCTGGACTATTGGGTAAGTGGACAGCAATGAATAAAGCATGAATATTCTGCTCAGCAATGATGATGGTTACCAGGCGCCGGGCTTGCAGGCGCTGGCGAACGAGCTGGCGGCTATCGCGGATATCCACGTGGTCGCGCCGGATCGTGACCGTAGTGGTGCCAGTAATTCGTTGACGCTGGACAGCCCGATTCGGGCACGCCAGGCTGATAACGGCTTTACCTTCGTCGATGGCACGCCCACGGACTGCGTGCATCTCGCCATTACCGGTCTGCTGGAGTGTGAGCCGGACATGGTGGTATCCGGTATCAATTCGGGTGCCAATATGGGCGATGATGTACTCTATTCCGGCACGGTGGCCGCCGCCATGGAGGGGCGTTTTCTAGGATACCCGGCAATCGCAGTTTCCATGGTGACTGACGGCGTACGTCCACAGCACTATGCTACGGCGGCACGCGTAACCCTGGAACTGGTGCAGCGGGTTATTGCCGGCAGCCTGCCGGCTGATACCATATTGAATGTGAATGTGCCTGATTTACCCTGGGGGCAGATTCAGGGCATGCAGGCGACCCGGCTGGGACATCGTCACAAGTCCGAACCGGTGGTGCAAGACCATGATCCGCGCGGCCGGCCGGTGTACTGGGTTGGCCCGGTGGGTTCCGAGCAGGATGCCGGTCCGGGGACCGATTTTCATGCGGTTCGCAGCGGCCACGTGTCCATCACCCCGCTGGACGTTGACCTGACTCGTTATGATGCCATCAACGGCATTGCCAGCTGGCTGGCAGAATAACCCATACCATGGACGCATACTCTTGATAGCAGAAAATCGCGGTATTGGCATGACTTCACAGCGCACCCGCGACCGGCTGGTGGAGCGTTTGCGTGAAGAGGGTATCAGCAATGAAGCCGTGCTCGATGTTATTCGCAACACGCCGCGGCATCTGTTCGTTGATGAAGCGCTGGCGAGCCGTGCCTATGAAGACACGGCCCTGCCGATTGGCTACAACCAGACGATCTCCCAACCCTATATCGTCGCGGCCATGACCGATCTGATTATCAGTGGTAATCCGCAGAAGGTACTGGAAATCGGTACCGGTTCCGGCTACCAGGCAGCGGTACTGGCACCACTGGTGCCAAAAATCTTCACAGTTGAACGTATCAAGCCGCTTGCCGAGCAGGCGCGCCAGCGTTTTCGCAAGCTGGGGCTGCGTAATATCCGCGCCAGTTATTCCGACGGCACGGAAGGTCTGCCGGAGTTTGCCCCCTATGACGCGATCATTACCACCGCGGCTGCAGAAAAAATTCCCCAGGCGCTGCTGGAACAACTGTCACCGGAGGGTGGGCGGCTGGTGATTCCGGTCGGTGGCCCGGCGCGGCAGACGCTGACGCTGGTCACCCGTACCGGCGATACCTTTGAGAAGGCCGGCCTGGATCCGGTAATCTTTGTTCCGTTGCTGACCGGTCAGGCCTGATGCAGCTGTTTACTCCCCTGTACGACAAGTGCATGGCCTGGGCGCGCCACCGCCATGCGGTGTGGTATTTGTCCGGTCTGAGTTTTGCCGAGTCTTCATTTTTTCCGGTGCCGCCGGATGTGATGCTGGCGCCCATGAGTATGGCGCAACCAAAACGTGCCTGGCGCTACGCCGCCATCACCACGCTGGCCTCGGTGCTGGGGGGCTTGCTCGGCTATTTTATCGGTTTCTTTGCCTTCGACCAGATTCAGCCATGGTTGCAGGAAAGCCACTACTGGGATAAATACCTGCATGCCCGCGACTGGTTTGAGCAATGGGGCTTCTGGGCGATACTGGTGGCCGGGTTCTCGCCGATTCCCTACAAGGTATTCACGATCGCGGCCGGCACGCTGTCGATGAATCTGCCGTTGTTTGTTGCAGGTTCAATGCTGGGGCGCGGCGGCCGGTTTTTCCTGGTGGCCGGGTTGATGGCCCTGGGCGGCCCGGAAATGGAAAAAAATTTACGACTCTATGTTGAACGTCTGGGCTGGCTTGTGATCTTATTGGCTGTTATTGCCTTTATCTATTTCCGGGGTTGATGCGCTACCGTTATTTAACAATAGCTGTTTGTCTGCTGCTGCTGAGCGCCTGCGGTTCACAGTCTGCGCGTGCCCCGATTGACGCGCGTAACAACCAGTCGACAACCGCTAAATCATCAGCACCTCGCGCGGCGGCTAAAAAATCCAGCGGTGACTACACAGTAGTGGAGCGGGGTGACACGCTGTACTCGATTGCCTGGGCGCACGGGCTCGGGTACCACCAGCTCGCCAGCCTCAATGGTATTCGTGCGCCATACACTATTTACAGCGGACAGCGCCTGCGGGTGCGACCCGCTGTGCGCAGTAATGGCGTCACCGTTGCACCGTTACGACAGGGCAAAGCGGTGGTTGCCTCCAAACCGGTTGCCGCCCCGGCTGTAAAACCGGTTGCTCGTCAGGCGAGCACACCGGCACCTGCCGCAGCCAGTAACAAGCCGTTTAACGGTCCCTGGATCTGGCCCACGCGGGGCCGGGTATTGAGTAAATTCCAGTCAAATGCCAGTGGTAAACGCGGTATCGAGATAGGCGGGCATGCAGATCAACCGGTCAATGCGGCAGGAAATGGCACGGTTGTCTATGCCGGGAGTGGACTTGTTGGCTATGGCAGGCTTATTATCGTAAAACACAGCGAAAATTTGCTCAGTGCCTACGGGCATAACAGCAAGCTGCTCGTTGCGGAAGGTGAATACGTCTCGGCAGGACAAATGATTGCGAAGATGGGGAGTAGCGGCACCAGCCGCAATGAGCTGTACTTTGAAATCCGCAAGGATGGCAAACCGGTAGACCCCCTGAAGTATCTGCCCCGGCAGTAATCAGTCAAATAATCTTCACCCAATACCCTGCCTGCTGGCGTGGCAGGGAAAGTAACAATGAATGGCGGGGATGCCATGGCAAGACGCAAGGGACCCGACAAGAGTGACTCTGCAGGCCAGCCTGAAAAGCAACAGGCGCCAGCCACGGACAAGGTCGAGCCCGTATACGGCAAGATACGTACGAATGCGGCAGAAAGTCACGACCCAACCCGACTGTATCTCAACGAGATTGGTGCTTCGCCACTGCTGACTGCAGAGGAAGAGGTCAGGTTTTCACGTCTTGCACAGAAGGGTGACGAGGCGGCCCGCAAGCGCATGATCGAGAGTAATCTGCGTCTGGTAGTAAAAATTGCCCGGCGCTATATGAATCGCGGGCTGGCTTTCCTGGACCTGATTGAAGAGGGCAACCTTGGCCTGATCCGGGCAGTTGAAAAATTTGATCCAGAACTCGGTTTTCGTTTTTCAACCTACGGCACCTGGTGGATTCGGCAAACCATTGAACGTGCCATCATGAACCAGACGCGCACCATCCGCTTGCCGATTCATGTCGTCAAGGAAATCAACGTCTATCTCCGCGCCGCGCGTAATCTTGCGCAGACACTGGATCATGAGCCATCCGCAGAGGAGATTGCGGTGCTGTTGAACAAGCCGATTGCCGATGTCGAACGCATGCTTGGACTGAATGAGCGCACGGCCTCGACAGACAGCAGCGTTATGAGTGACTCCGGAAAGACCTTGCTTGATACCATTCCGGATAGTGCGGTCAAGGATCCGACAGAAACCCTGCAGGAAGAGAGTGTTCATTCAAATCTCGAGGACTGCCTGTCAAAGCTCAGCGACAAGCAACGCGAGGTTGTAGAGCGGCGCTTCGGCCTGCATGGTTATTCAGTGTCGACTCTGGAAGAGGTTGGCAGGGAAATCGGCGTGACGCGCGAACGCGTACGGCAAATCCAGATGGATGCGTTGAAGAAACTCAAGCGTATTCTCGAGCAGGAAGGCTTCTCGGTCGAGGCGTTGTTAAAATAACCTGGTAACCGCAACTGGTTATTTCACCGCATCGCGGACAAGGTCCGCTGCTACAGTCCGGGTCCGTCCATCAACAGTCCTGCCACCACCCGGCGGTCTTCGCCCAGCAGGATGTTGAAGGTTCGGCAGGCTGCGTCATGTGCCATTATTTCTACCCCGATACCCTGTGTCTGCAAGCCGGCGATGACCGACGCTACCGGGAATTGCAGCCGTTTGCCGGTTCCGATAATGACGACTTCAGGATTGAATTCGCTAATTATCTCGCAGTGTGCGGCGGTCAGCTGATCGATACCTGCCGGTTCCCAGAGCTGAATGACATCCGCTGAAATGATGACGCTGCGGTTAATAATCTTCTCATTTACCGAGATTTCTCCATCGCTATAGGCACGGATACTGTTGCTGGCAAATGAGTCCTGGGAAAAACGCATAGCGGAAAGATACGCAGACGCGGCGAGCCTGACAAGATCAGGCCTGCATCGAGCGGCGACCCGAATAGCGGGGTATCCGGCCGGTGCAGGCTTCGCTACTATTGAAGAAGTTTGGCAGGTCTGGAAAATTGCTGTAATCTCTTTATATTCAACGAAATACCCGGTTACCACTGTGATAGAAGAATTTGCCCGTATCAAACGGCTGCCCCCGTATGTTTTCAATATTGTCAATGAGTTGAAGGCAGAGGCGCGCGCGCGTGGTGAGGATATTATTGATTTTGGCATGGGTAACCCGGACCAGCCGACGCCACAGCACATCGTCGACAAGCTGGTGGAGACCGCCCAGCGCGGTGATACCCACCGTTATTCCCTGTCACGCGGTATCCCGAGGTTACGCAAGGCGATCTGTGACTGGTACAAGCGCCGCTATGACGTCGATCTGGATCCGGAGAAAAATGCCATCGTCACGATCGGTTCCAAGGAAGGCCTGGCACACCTGGCGCTGGCAACCGTGGGGCCGGGTGATGCCGTGCTGGTACCGAACCCGGCCTATCCGATACATCCCTATGGCTTCGCTATTGCAGGCGCCGATATCCGGCATGTGCCGTTGCGTCCGGATGTGGATTTCTTTGCGGAACTGGAAAAGGCCATCAAGGATTCCTGGCCAAAACCGAAAATGCTGGTGCTGAATTTTCCGGGCAATCCGACCACGCAGTGTGTGGAACTGGAATTTTTTGAAAAGGTCGTGGCGATTGCACGCGAACACGAGATCTGGGTCATCCAGGATCTGGCCTATGCGGACCTGGTGTTCGACGGTTACAAGGCGCCGTCTATCCTGCAGGTCGACGGTGCCATGGACATTGCAGTGGAATTTTTCTCGTTGTCCAAAAGTTACAACATGCCGGGCTGGCGGGTCGGTTTTATGTGCGGCAATGAAACGCTGGTTGCGGCGCTGACGCGTATGAAGTCCTACCTGGACTATGGCATGTTCACACCCATCCAGGTGGCGGCCATTGCGGCGCTGGAAGGTCCGCAGGAATGCGTCGCAGATATTGTCAACATGTACCGGGAACGGCGTGATGTTCTGTGCGACGGTCTGCATTCCATAAACTGGCCGGTGGAGGTTCCCAAGGCAACCATGTTTGTCTGGGCAAAAATACCGGAACCCTATCAGGAAATGGGTTCCCTGGAATTTTCCAAAAAACTGTTAAGTGATGCCAAGGTTGCTGTTTCACCCGGCGTGGGTTTTGGCGAGTACGGTGATGATTATGTCAGGTTTGGCCTGATCGAAAACCCACACCGTACCCGGCAGGCGATTCGTTGTATCCGGGAGATGTTCAACAGGGATCTGGGGCAATCAAAAATCTCGGGAGGGTAATTCATTTGAATCCGGTCAAGGTTGGCCTGCTGGGCCTCGGCACAGTGGGTGGTGGTACGTTTAACGTTTTAAGCCGCAATGCAGATGAAATCAGCCGGCGTGCCGGTCGTGGCATCGTCGTCAGTCATGCAGCAGCGCGTGAATATGATGCAGGCGGTTTGCCGGGTATTGATGGCATCGATGTCGGTGATGACGCCTTTGCACTGGTGCAGAATCCCGATGTCGATATCATTGTTGAATTGATTGGCGGTTACGAGCCGGCGCGCGAACTTGTGCTGCAAGCCATCGCCAATGGCAAGCACGTGGTCACAGCCAACAAGGCACTGATCGCCATGCACGGTAACGAGATTTTTGCTGCGGCACAGGACAAGGGTGTCATGGTGGCTTTTGAAGCGGCGGTCGCCGGTGGCATCCCGATCATCAAGGCCCTGCGTGAAGGGCTTTCAGCCAATCGAATCGAGTGGCTCACCGGCATTATCAACGGTACCGGTAATTTCATCCTCACCGAGATGCGCGACAAGGGACGTGACTTTTCCGATGTGCTGAAAGAGGCGCAGGCACTGGGTTATGCAGAGGCCGATCCCACCTTTGATGTTGAGGGTATAGACGCAGCGCACAAGCTCACCATACTGGCATCCATCGCTTTCGGTATTCCGTTGCAGTTCGACAAGGTTTACACGGAGGGCATCAGCCGTATTACCCGCGCGGATGTTACCTATGCCGAGGCATTCGGTTATCGCATCAAGCACCTGGGCTACACACGGCGCACGCAGCAGGGAATCGAAATGCGTGTACATCCGACGCTGATTCCGGAACGCCGCCTGATTGCCAATGTTGATGGTGTTATGAACGCGGTACTGGTGAATGCCGATGCCGTCGGTCCGACCCTGTATTACGGTGCCGGCGCCGGTTCGGAGCCGACGGCCTCGGCCGTGGTAGCAGATATCGTCGATATCGTGCGCACCCTGAGTTGTGATCCGGGTAACCGGGTACCACATCTCGCTTTCCAGCCTGATGCCATTACTGACATCCCGGTGCTGGCCATGGATGATATTGAAACGGCGTACTACCTGCGCATGCAGGTGTCTGACAAGCCCGGTGTGATGGCTGAAGTCGCCAGTATTCTCGGTGACGGCGGTATCAGTATCGAGGCGATACTGCAGAAAGAGCCGCCGGCCGGCGTTGATCAGGCCTCCATTATCCTGTTGACCCACGTGGTGCAGGAACGGCAGATGAACGACGCGATTGAGCAGATCGAGGCGCTGGAGAGTATCCATGGTGATATCATGCGCATCCGGCTGGAGCATTTGAACTGCGATTAATGCAGATGCTTCAAATGCCTGACCAATGCATCACCTCTCCCGGAGGGAGAGGGCGCAAAGGCTGAAGAAAAATATTTTTTACTACGAAGGATTAAGCGCATGTCTACCGCAACACATTACACCGGCCTGATTGAACATTACCGTGACCGTATGCCGGTTACCGCTGATACCCGTATCATCAGCCTGGGTGAAGGCAATACGCCACTTATTCGGCTGGAAAATATACCGGCTGCAACTGGCAAGGATGTTGAACTCTATATCAAGTACGAGGGCCTCAACCCCACTGGCTCCTTCAAGGACCGTGGTATGACCATGGCGGTTACCCGAGCGGTTGAAGAGGGCAGCCGGGCGATTATCTGTGCCTCGACGGGAAATACCTCGGCTGCCGCTGCCGCTTACGCGGCGCGTGCCGGCATTACCGCTTTTGTCCTGATTCCTGAAGGCAAGATTGCGCTCGGCAAGCTGGCACAGGCGATGATTCACGGCGCTGTGGTTATCCAGATTCGCGGTAACTTCGATGCCGGTATGGCGCTGGTCAAGGAAGTGGCCGACCATGCACCGGTCACTATTGTCAATTCCATCAACCCGTACCGGCTGCAGGGGCAGAAGAGTGCTGCCTTTGAAATTGTGGATGAGCTGGGCTGCGCACCGGACTTCCATTGTCTGCCGGTCGGTAATGCCGGCAACATCACGGCACACTGGATTGGGTACAGCGAATATGCGCAGCATGACGGTGCCTGCGTGACTTCGGCCTGTGCTTTCTGCGCAGGCAGTTGCAAATACAGCGGCAAGGCCGTCACCGATAAACGTCCGGTGATGGTGGGTTACCAGGCAGCCGGTTCCGCGCCCTTCATGCGTGGTGCAATGGTTGATCATCCGGAAACCGTTGCGACCGCTATCCGTATCGGACACCCGCAGTCCTGGGACTATGCCTGGAAGGTCAAGGATGAATCCGGCGGCTGGTTTGATGAATGCACCGACGAGGAAATTCTGGCTGCGCAAAAATTACTGACTTCAAGCGAAGGTATTTTTTGTGAGCCGGCTTCTGCCACTTCGGTTGCCGGTGCCTTGCGGGATATCCGTTCCGGAAAGATTCCGGAAGGCAGTCGCGTTGTCTGCACGCTTACAGGCCATGGCCTGAAAGACCCGGATACTGCAATTGCGCAATGCAGCGATGATCCGATGCTGACTGTCGATGCCGAACTCGGTGCGGTCAAGGATGCCATTCTGAGTAATATGTCCTGACAGGCTTGACGGCCTTGTCTTCTCGTGGTCGACACCTGACAC
Source organism: Gammaproteobacteria bacterium (assembly GCA_029859555.1). GTDB lineage: Bacteria > Pseudomonadota > Gammaproteobacteria > UBA9214 > UBA9214 > UBA9214. The sequence goes on along the minus strand of JAOUCV010000034.1, from coordinate 835 downwards.
TGGTACTGCCTGGATTGTGTGGCCCGGTTTCCGATCCGCCTGTTTCAGCTTACCTTGAGCCGCGACCGGTCGCGCTTGACCGGCTGCTGTCACGTTGCACAGCAACTACCGCGGCGGGTAACGATTTTAGTAGCACGCTGGCGGCTTGCTTTGGCCTGCAGTACCGGAGTCCGAATGACTTGCCGGTTGCAGCACTGAGCTGTTTATCAGACACGGGTATTGCTTCCGGTGATTACCTGATGCGGGTGGACCCGGTGCATCTGCGGGCAGACCAGAGCAGCTTGCGCCTGTTTGACAGTCGCAGTTTTACGCTGACACAGGATGAGGCCGATGAACTGGTGGCGGCCTTTAACGGCTTTTATGCCGAACGTGGCTGGCGGCTGCAGGCACCACGGCCACAACGCTGGTACCTGTCGATGCTTTCTGACCCGGAAATTACCACGCAAGCCATTGGCAATGTTATCGGACAGTCGATCGATTCCTGTCTGCCGCAGGGAGAAGCGGCGGCAAACTGGCACGCGACACTGAACGAGGTTCAGATGCTGTTTCATGCGCACCCGGTAAACGCAGCGCGCGAGCAGCGTGGCGAACCGGTTATTAACAGTGTGTGGTTCTGGGGTGGTGGCAAACTGCCGACCCGTGTGCACAGCAGTGCTGTACAGGTAGCGACTGACCATCCGCTGGCAATGGGCCTGACACAGCAGGCGGGTGTCAGCCGTATGGATTTACCTGTGAACGCGGACGAATTACTGGCCGCCCCGGGTGATGGCGAGACACTGGTAGTAAACGACGTGCTTGAAGGTCCGGCGCAATACGGCGATATCGAGAACTGGGT
>JAOUCV010000281.1 GCA_029859555.1 Gammaproteobacteria bacterium | reverse complement strand
GGGCTTTATGAAATTCAGCGAAAAATGGTTGCGTGAATGGGTTGATCCGGCAGTCTCTACAGAGGAGCTGGTGGAGCAGTTGACGATGGCCGGGCTGGAGGTCGACTCTGTTGAGCCGGCGGGTGCGGGACTTGAGAGCCTGCTGGTTGGTGAGGTGATCTCTGTCGACAAGCATCCTGATGCGGACAAGCTGAAAGTTTGCCAGGTGCATGCAGGTCAGGAGCAACCATTGCAGGTGGTTTGCGGTGCGCCGAATGTCAGTGTTGGCGGGAAATACCCGCTGGCACCGGTTGGCGGGCGCATGCCTGACGGCATGAAAATCAAGAAAAGCAAACTGCGCGGGGTCGAGTCGCAGGGCATGTTGTGTTCGGCGCAGGAGCTGGGCCTGAGCGAAGACCATGCCGGCCTGATGGAATTGCCGAAAGAAGCCGGGGCAGGGCAGTCGCTGCGGGATTTTCTCGGCCTGGATGACAATATTATCGAGCTCGACCTGACCCCCAACCGCGGCGACTGCCTGGGCATCGAGGGCATTGCCCGCGAAGTCGGCACATTGTTGCGCAGCGCTGTTACGACTGTTGCAACTTCGCCGGTTGCAGCGAGTATTGATGACCGCTTTGAAATCGACATACAGGCACCGGAAGCCTGTCCGCAGTACCTTGGGCGGGTGATTCGCGGGGTTGATGTGAAGGCATCCACGCCACTGTGGATGCAGGAACGTTTGCGGCGCAGTGGGCTTCGCAGTCTTGGCCCGGTTGTGGATGTTACCAACTACGTATTACTGGAGCTGGGTCAGCCAATGCATGCCTTTGACCTGGCGCGGCTGTCCGGAGGCATGCGTGTGCGTTATGCGCTTGAGGGTGAGGAGTTGACCCTGCTGGATGAGCGCAAGGTTGTGCTGGATGCAGCTACGGTAGTGATTGCAGATCACGACAAGCCACTGGCGATTGCCGGTGTCATGGGCGGTATGGATTCCGGAGTACAGGATACAACCACTGAGCTGTTTCTTGAGTGTGCTTTTTTTCCGCCGGAGATGATTGCCGGTCGTGCCCGTAACTACGGTATGCATACTGATTCAGCGCATCGTTTTGAGCGCGGTGTTGATCCGGGGTTGCAGCAACGTGCCATCGAACGTGCCACTGAATTACTGCTGGCCATTACCGGTGGAGAAGCAGGTCCGGTCAGTACGGTTGTCTCCACGGAACACTTGCCGGTTAGCAAACCGGTGGTGTTACGCAGGGAGCGCATACAGCGGGTGCTGGGTATCTCACCTGAAGACTCTGAAGTCGCAGATATACTTGCTCGTCTCGGCATGGTTGCAACAAAACAGGATGCTGGCTGGCTGGTACAACCGCCCGGTTTTCGTTTCGACATCAGGATTGAAGCAGACCTGATTGAAGAAATCGGACGAATATATGGTTACAACCGGTTGCCCAGTGTTTCCCTGTTAGGTGCAATGAAAGTACCGGCGATTGCGGAAACCGATATTCACCTGGCAGAATTTTGCAATGTGCTGGTTGCGCGCGGTTACCAGGAAGCCGTGACCTACAGCTTTGTTGATGAGGTAATGCAGGCGCAGGTTAGTCCTGGCAGGGTGCCGGTGCGGTTGGCAAATCCGATCTCCTCCGAGATGGCTGAAATGCGTACCAGCCTCTGGACGGGGTTGCTAAAAGCAGTTCAGCATAATGTACACAGGCAGAAATCACGGCTGCGTTTCTTCGAGCATGGCCTGAGGTTTTATGCCGAGGATGATGGCGCCATTCAACAGGATGTAATGCTTGCCGGTGTGATTACCGGATCACGATTGCCGGAAAGTTGGGATGGCAAGGATCAGCCGGTCGACTTTTATGATTTAAAGAATGACGTGGAAGCCTTGTTGCGGCTTGGTGGTGATCTGCAGCGTTATGTTTTTACCCCTCGCGAACATCCTGCGTTGCATCCTGGTCAGTCAGCAGCGATTGAATGTGCGGGTAACACGGTAGGGTGGTTGGGGCGTATCCACCCGGTGCTCGCCAGCAGCCTGGATCTGTCAGCGGATACCTGTCTGTTTGAACTTCAGTATGAGTCTGTGAATGATTCACAACTTACTGAATTTCAGTCGATATCACGCTATCCATCGATACGGCGTGACCTGGCATTTGTGGTGGATGCGGAGCTTCAGGCCGGGGTATTGCAGGTGGCTGTCAAAGAAGCTGCAGGGGATTTATTGCAGGAGATGCCGGTTTTCGATGTGTATCAGGGTAAAGGTATAGAAACTGGGCGAAAAAGCATCGCCTTTGGCTTGATACTACAGGATAATTCACGCACACTAACAGAACAGGATATCGAAGCGGTCGTTGAAAAAGTGACGGCTCAGCTAGGTGATAAATTCGGGGCAACTCTAAGAGATTAGCACTATGGCACTGACAAAAGCCGATATGGCAGAAAGGCTGTTCGAGGAACTGGGGTTAAACAAGCGCGAGGCCAAGGAGCTGGTAGAGCTCTTTTTCGAGGAAATACGGGTAGCACTTGAAAACGGCCGCCAGGTGAAACTTTCCGGCTTTGGAAATTTCGATCTTCGTGAAAAAAATGAGCGCCCCGGGCGCAATCCGAAAACAGGCGAAGAAATTCCTATTTCAGCACGACGCGTAGTTACCTTCCGTTCAGGACAAAAACTCAAGGCGAGGGTAGAAGCATATGCTGGAAGCGAGCAATAACAGCGAACTTCCAGCAATTCCCGGCAAGCGTTATTTCACCATTGGTGAGGTGAGTGAACTGTGTGGCGTCAAACCGCATGTTCTGCGTTACTGGGAGCAGGAGTTTCCACAATTAAAACCGGTCAAGCGTCGCGGTAACCGGCGTTACTATCAACGCCAGGACGTGTTGATGATACGGCAGATCAGAAGTCTGCTGTACGAGCAGGGTTTCACCATTGGCGGTGCCCGCCAGAAAATGTCCGGTGAAGATGCCAAGGAAGACATTACCCAGAGTCAGCAGATCGTGCACCAGGTTCGCATTGAACTTGAAGACGTACTGCAATTGCTAAAACGCTAATCCGTCCTGATCTGTACTAGCCGGGTTATTGCGATATAATCCACATCTGTTTTTCGGGGCGTAGCGCAGCCTGGTAGCGCACCTGCATGGGGTGCAGGTGGTCGGAGGTTCAAATCCTCTCGCCCCGACCAATTTTTTATTATCAGCCAGTTGTCGGACGCTGAACTTCTTCAGTGTTCGAGCAGTTGAATTTCCTGAATTCTTTATCTCCATGCGGCTAACCGGGCTGGAACCGGTGGCATGGCCTCCCTGTGGTGTCGTGCTCGTATCTGGAGCCATGCCCTGTACCTGATTTCCCGTTCCCGTCTACGCAGGAGCATCCGCTTGTCGGACCAGTGAGCAACCGGATGGTCCATGTGCGGCCACCCCGGGTGACAAGGCCATGGATAGCGCTGTTGTTGATCTTGATCAAGGCCACAAAGTGTGACTGTGTAGATAATGTCCTTGCACACAGCATTCTCGGCCAATTTGATTATCTTAATG
>JAOUCV010000033.1 GCA_029859555.1 Gammaproteobacteria bacterium | reverse complement strand
AATTCAGTAAAAATACACAATATCTTATTGTTTTTATTGGGTATATATTTCTGGCATGGCTACGGACAGCTGTCGCATGACTGTGTCACAGTTTTGACTATTCAGGAGAATTACACGCAAATGGTGGATAATTGCCGGATAAATGACTCGCTCGGGCCGTAACAGAGAACACCCCGAGCTGGCATGATGAAACAACAAGGTGAAAACGCACAGGATGGCACGTATACATTAATAACAGTGCTGCAGGAGACGGCAGCCGGGCTGGCTGCCAGCAAGCGGTGCTAAAGTCAGATCATGTGGCTGGTTTCTGACAGCCAGCTTGAAAAGTGATGATCTGCAAGTGGTTTGCTGATATGAAAGCCCTGCGCTATATCGCAACCCAGTTCATTCAACATGTCCCAGGCCAGGCCATTTTCAACCCCCTCGGCCACCACCTTGTAACCAAGGTTGTGACCAAGATCAATAATAGAGCGTACGATCGCCACATCTTGCTGATCAAAAGCTACATCGATAATAAACGACTGGTCTATCTTCAGGGTATGAATAGGTAACTGCTTCAGGTAGGACAAGGAAGAATAGCCGGTTCCAAAGTCATCGATGGCAATAGTGACACCCATATCACTCAGACGATTAAGAACATCGGTAGCACCGGCAACATCCTGCATGAGCGTTGCCTCGGTGATTTCAATTTCCAGACATTCTCCGTCAGTTTCTGCCTCGTTTAATGACCACTGAATCTTTTCCAGTAAACGGGGGTTCAGGAACGAACGCGCTGACACATTAACCGCTACCGGAATATGCATACCGTCATAGGACCACTGCTTGCATTGTCGCAATGCAGTGACCAGCACCCAGTTGGTAATCGGCGTGATCATTCCAAGCTGCTCGGCAACCGGGATAATGCGTTGCGGCATTACCGTACCCTCCACCGGATGATCCCAGCGAAGCAGCGCCTCAACACCGGTAATTCGCGAGGTCTGCAAATCGACCTGGGGCTGGTAGTGCAACATGAACTCGTCGTTGTCGAGTGCTGCACGTATCTGTCCTGAATAACGCAACTGATCCACCGGGCTTACATCATTCTGCGGATCAAAATACTGGTACGGCAAACCATTGCGCTTGGCCCGATGCATGGCACTTTCCGCATTGGTGAGCAAACTTTCTTCGTTGGTGCCATCTTCAGGAAAGCAGGCTATACCCATCGTCAGGTTGACACATAACTGTTTGCCATTCGACGAGAACGGGCTGTCAAAGGAGTCAAGTATCTGCGTGATCACCCTGTCGGTAGCCGCTCGCGCACTGTTGGCCGGCTGCATCAGGATGCCAAACTGGTCGCCGCCAAGCCGCGCAAGTGAATCGGACTCACGTACGATTGAATTCAATCGGTCGGCCACATCGCGCAGCAGAACATCTCCGACGTCGTGTCCCAGCGTGTCGTTATACATTTTGAACTGGTTAATATCGAGTGAAATAACAATCACCTGTGACCCCGGTATGCGACGCGATGCCGCCAGCGCCATATTCAGATGATCACTCCAGAGCGCACGATTGGGCAGCTGCGTCAGCTTGTCGGTTGTTGCCAGCTGCTCCAGCAACTTGCGTTCGCTGATCAGGTTGTTGATATCTTCGAGAATACAATGCACCTGTAGCGGTCGCCGTTTTTTGCGCCCCAGTGACGGGAACATGGAAACCCGGTACCAGTGCTGCCCGGCACCGGCCAGAGAAATACGCACCTCGGCAGAACTGCGCTTGCCGCTGACGGCAGATTGCCACGCATCAAGCAGTTGCTGCTGATCCTCGTCGGCGGTATCTGCCAGGCAGGGAACGGGAGCAGCCAGCTTGTCGGTATACATGGTCTGCAGGGCTGCGTTCGCATAGATGACCCTGTTACTGTCTATATCGACACTCCAGACATAGTGCGGAATACCGGACAACAGGTCCTCGACAGTCCCCAGCTCGCGCTCAAAGTAGCGCATCTCCTTTTCAAGGAGATCGTGATCTGATTGCCAGAACCCTTCAAGCGTCAGACCCATATCACGCAGCAGTAACCGGGCCATAACAGATTTCAGGGTTTCTTTCTCGGTAACGGATGCGTCCAGCCGGTACAGGCTTTCGGTTAAAAAGTTAGTCAGAAAATTATAGGATGCGACTATCCAGAGTGGACGAAAACCATGTTCACGCAATGTACTGCCTGTCGTCAGTAATTTTTTCTGCGAGGTGGTATTTGCGGGGTTGACCAGGCTATCAAGCATGCAGGCCATTTCGGCACGTATCAACGATCCGGCATCGCCGCCGCCACGTTCGAAGCTGTACAGCACATCGGCAATATCCGGGGAACTAAACAGGTAATCATAATAGGCCTCGGCAAAACCGGATGTGCCATTGACCAATGCTTCCTGATATTTCTCAAGCACAGCCAGCTCTTCAGGCAGAACCAGCAACATATAGCTGTATTCTTTTACCCGGGAGTCAGGCAGGACTTGACGCTGGCAGCCATCATCAGCATGCGTCTCCCGTGGCGTGCTCCCGCCTTTCTTGTTGCCATCAGCCATATTGTTATACGTTTATATTGTTCTGTTCAGGTAACAAAACCAAAGAAGTTCTGTTACCTGTGACTGTATACAAATGGGGATTATTATCTTGACTGCTCATGGTTAGACAGCCATGACAGGCAGATGCAATCATGTTACAAGTATCTGAAAAGCATGGACCCCCATCCAGACTTTATTATTACTGCAACCGCTGTTGCTATTGTCGCTGTGATGGTTGCAGCAAAAATTCACGGCCAGTATAACCCAGAAGATCACTACTCTACGAGCGTTCTCTGGATAGTGCCGCTTATTTTCAGGCTGGTCTTTGCAAACCGTATTTCCTGAGTTTCTCTACCAGTGTCGTACGCCGCATTCCAAGCCGCTTGGCCGCATGCGCGACCACTCCACCTGAATCCGTTAGCGCCTGTTTTATATAGCTGATCTCCATGTAACCGAGATGCTCTTTCAGATTAAGACCATCGCGTGGCAAGCGGGGATCAAGATCCTCGGATGTGACCGGCGCCCCGACCAGCGCGTCAACCAGCTCGTCAGTAACGTCAATCTCACCATTCTGAAATTTTTCCGGGAGGTCTCCAGCATCCACAACCCCGTAGGGATGTAAAATCGCCAGGCGCTCGACCAGGTTTGCCAGCTCTCTTACATTACCCGGCCAGCCATATTGACAAAGTGCATAGATGGCACCGGGGGACAGCCTTACGGATCCACGCTTCTCGTGCTCAATACGCCGCACCAGTTCGTTTACCAGCAACGGTATATCCTCGACACGGTTACGCAGGGGCGGTACCTCAATCGGAAAAACATTCAGGCGATAAAACAGGTCTTCTCGAAAGTCTCCTGCCTTGATGCCCTCCTCAAGATTTCGGTGGGTTGCTGCCAGGATACGGACGTCAGAAGTAAGGGTTTTGTTGGAGCCTACCCGTTCGAATGTTCGCTCCTGCAACACCCGCAATATCTTGATCTGCATCTGCAGGCTCATGTCGCCTATTTCATCAAGGAAAAGCGTACCGCCCTCGGCCATTTCAAAGCGGCCCTCGCGGTCGCTGATGGCACCGGTAAAGGCCCCTTTCTCATGGCCGAACAATTCTGATTCCAGCAGGTCTGACGGAATAGCACCACAGTTAACCGGTACAAAGGGTCCTTCGCGACGTGATGAATGGTAGTGAAGATTACGCGCTACAACTTCCTTGCCGGTCCCGGATTCACCAAGTATTAAAACATTGGCATCACTACCAGCCACCTGGTCAATCATCTTGCGAACATTCTGTACAGGACGGCTACTTCCTACCAGGCTGCGAAACAGTTCTACCGGGCGTTCTGAAACACCCGGGGAACGATGTGAATTTGTATACACTTCTGCCTGATGCAATGCACTGGTGAGCTGGGAATATTGCGTAGGCGTTTCGATACGACCAAGGATGCATGAACCTGCTTCAATCGTTACCGTTGGTTCCCTGCCTTTCTCGGAGAGTAGATAGATTGGCAGGTTTTCATCAAAACCGTGAACTTCGCCAAGTAATGTTGCAAGCATGCTATCCGACTCACAACTACCCATCAGAACTGCCTGGATACTGCTTGCATCACCGGCGTATTCTTTCCAGCGACTACAATCCCTAACGAGCACAGGGTTATAACTGATAAATTTTAGTATGGCCTGTATTTCCAGACCCAATTCAGGATCTGCTTCGATTATCAGGATCTTGGGCTCACTAGGCATTGTTTTTCCTAAGGTGTTTTGCGATTGATGAGCGTGATTATCGTAAAAACCCGACAATTATTAAAGTTTTTTCTCCACTGTCATTAAACGGAAGTTAACCACCCGGCTGTAGCTATGTCAAAGTAATGCGGGCGCAACAGACATACGCCAAAGATCAAGGCCCTTTTTGTTCGCCGAACAGCGATCTATCATACTGTTATTTATAAATTTATTAGCCATCAAGATGACAGGGCAGCGAACGATTTTCATTCGAAGCAAAACATCAATGACAGCAACATCAGAATGACATACAGATCACCCTGTTTCTTTACCGGCAGTACCGCATGCAGCCACTCATCGAAAGTGCGTCAATATATTGTCGAGATGTGCGCCGAAACACAAAATCCATCTAAACTCTTTGATTCGACGGACGATAAGTTAACTGTGTCAGGGATGCACAAAAAGCAAAGCGATTTTAGATTTTACAAGCAGAATAGAAAACACAAAGGCCTGTTCACACATGTTAAAACTAACGAATAACACCACAGATGAAGTGCCTGATCGCATAGATGCAATCCGTTTGCAGCTTAGTGAAGATGACTATTTCGTCGACAGCCTGCAAATAGCCGACAGGATTATTGATATAGAACTGGCACTTGCCGGTAGCAATTAGCCAACAACAAACAACCACTGATTCACCACTGGCAGCAGACCAGGCTGCTATCCATAAAAAGCCCCGGCCAGACGTTGGATCACATTCGAAGCATAGTGTTAGAATCGCGAACAACAGGTTCTGTATAACCAATTTTCCCTTACGGGGCCGTAGCTCAGCTGGGAGAGCGCGTCGTTCGCAATGACGAGGTCGGGAGTTCGATCCTCCTCGGCTCCACCACATTACAGACTCCTGCCCCGGTAGCTCAGCTGGATAGAGCGAGCGCCTCCTAAGCGCTAGGTCGGACGTTCGAATCGTCTCCGGGGCACCATTTCATAAAGCACCTGTCTAGTACTTTCGTCTAATTGTGCCGGATATCATTAGTATCTAGCATATATACAGTTGCTGCAGAGATTAATTGCAAGCTGTACTTTTTTTAATTATCAAACAGAGAAGTTGAATGAACTACAAGGGTCTGGCGGCTGCAGTATTTCTGAGTGCGACGCTTGCCAATACAGCCATGGCCAGTACCAAATCGATTGCCAGTCATAGCGCGGCACAGTTTCAGTCTCAGCATGAGTCCACCGCCATGAGGCCAGCCGAGATCGTGAAAGCACCTGCCGGTCAGGATAATCCTGTGGAATTCAACTTGCTCGATACGATATGTATTGTCAGTCTTGCAGTCGCAGGGCTGCTGCTTCTGAAAAGGGTACAAGGCGAATAAACCACGCCCGGCAGGCAGGTCCGGATTGCCTGCCAGCATATGCCCGTGAGCAATACTGCCGGCATGACCACCGTGAGATGAGCTGCTGCATTCCCGGAGACAGCGTTAAGAAAATACCTGCATTAGCCGCTAGCCTTGTTAACAACTTAACTACGCCATTTATCCTGGCAAAGCACAGCTAAAAATCAGGTCACGGACAGGCACCATGAAACACTTAATTTTAGTACTGCTGTTACTGGCTTCTACCGCCAGCTTTGCCGAGAAACCAGCTTTTCTTCCAGGCAATAACGGCAATCATTACGCCTATGGTAAACAACACAACAACGGCAACCGCTTCGGCGCCAGTCGCAAGGTGGTATCCGTCCCGGAAGCCAGCACACTGGCGTTGACAGGGCTCGGTCTTGCCGCACTTGTCATCCCGCGCCGCCGTAAAAAATAACTGCACCCTGGCACGCTAGGTCTTCCTGCGCGCCTCGACCACGTTAGGCAATTGACCGATTTTTGTCAGCACACGGCTTAGCTGCCCAATATTCGCGATTTCCAGCGTCAGACTCATTCGCGCTATACCGTCACTTTCATCGGTTGCAGTATTTACACCATGCAGATTTATTTTCTCGTTTGCCAGTACCGATGTTATGTCGCGTAACAGGCCTGACCGGTCATATGCTTCCACGGCAATGTCGACGACATAACCTTCTCCGGTGTTACCGCCCCATTCGACTTCAATCAGTCGATCGCGATCATCGCCTTGCAAACGCAGCACATTACCGCAATCCTGCCGGTGAATCGTAACGCCCCGCCCCCGGGTTATGTATCCAATGATCGCATCATTGGGCACCGGGTGGCAGCAGCGAGCAGTCGTGGTCAACAGGTTTCCGACACCGAATATTTTAAATCCCCCCGGCGTTGTAGAATGCTCTCTTTTTGCCAGTCGCGGACGATTTTCATCATTAGCATGCTCTCTCGGCACCAGCTCATTGACGGCATTGGCAAGGTGTCCGGCGGTAATATCGCCATGTCCAACGGACTCGAGAAATTCGCTAACCTGTTTATGCTTGAAACGACTCGCAATTTTTTCTATCGGCAAGTCTGTAACCCCGAGACGATGCAGCTCCCGGTCCAGGATACTGCGTCCTGCGGCAACATTATGTTCAAAATCCTGATGCTTGAACCACGTCCGTACCCGTGACCGGGCACGAGAAGTTTTCAGGTATCCCAGATGCGCATTCAGCCAGTCACGACTGGGCTCACCCTGGCGTGTTGTCAGCACTTCGACCTGCTCCCCGTTCTGTAGCTGGTAGGTCAGTTGCACAATACGGCCATTAACCTTGGCACCGCGACAGCGATGTCCGACCTCGGTGTGTACCGCGTAGGCAAAATCCAGCGGCGTTGCACCCTGCGGCAAATCAACAATCCGCCCCTGCGGGGTTAATACATAAACGCGGTCATGAAAGGCTTCGGACTTGAAGCGATCAACAAAATCAGTGGCGCTATCTTCTTCATCCTTCCATTCAAGCACCTGTCTTAGCCAGGCAATCTTATCTTCGTAGACAGCATCACTGCCACCGCCTTCCTTGTAGCGCCAGTGTGCGGCTACACCGAGTTCGGCATGCTGGTGCATTTGCTCGGTCCGGATCTGGATTTCCAGGTTGTAGCCTCCCGGCCCGACTACTGCCGTGTGCAAAGAGCGATACATATTTTTTTTGGGATTTGCAATGTAGTCGTCAAACTCATTCGGTATATGCCGCCATAGTCCATGCACAACACCGAGAGCCGCATAGCAGTCCTTCTCCTCCTTCACCAGGATACGTACTGCGCGCATATCAAAAATCTGGTCAAAGTCGACCTGCTTGCGCTGCATCTTGCGCCAGATACTGTTGATATGTTTTGGGCGACCGCTAACCGATGCGTTGATACCGGCTTTCAACAGCTCGGCCTCAATCTGTTCGATGACATTGTTTATATAAGCTTCACGAGACTCACGCTTTTCATCCAGCTGGACAACCAGTTGCTGGTAGGCAGCCGGCTCAAGGTAGCGCAGGGACAGGTCCTCCAGCTCCCACTTGATCTGCCCGATCCCCAGTCGATTTGCCAGTGGTGCATAGATATCCAGTGTTTCCCTGGAGATACGCTGTTGTTTCTGTTCTCCCAGGTGCTGCAAGGTCCGCATATTATGCAAACGGTCTGCCAGCTTGATGAGCACAACCCGCACATCATTTGCCATCGCCAGTAACAGTTTTCGCAGACTTTCTGCCTGGGCGTGGCCTCCCTGTCCCTCGTGATCAAGCTGCTGGAACTCACCGATACGTTCCATCTTGGTAACACCATCAACCAGGCGTGCAATAACCGGCCCAAACTCTTCCCTGACATCATCAAGCGTAACCTCGGTATCCTCCACCACATCGTGCAACATGGCGGCAGCAAGCGTCTCATAATCCAGCTTGAGGCTGCTGAGTATTTCGGCAACAGCCTGCACATGGCTGAAATAGGGTTCACCGGAAGCACGCTGCTGATCGCGATGCGCAGAAATCGCCCAGTCCGCAGCCTTTTCGAGTAACTGCCGCTCGGCATCAGGCCGCCCTTTAAGCCACTCACCGACGGGCAACAGTCCGTCCGCGAGCGGTTCATCAGACCGGGAAGATACGATTAACTCATCCATCCATCATATATAGCAATAAGCTACAGATTATTAAATGACTTTTTGCCAATACAGTGAAGCAGACGCGTCTTTAGACAGAAAAGTTGCAGAAACAGGAACGCTGGCGAATGCCAGCGCCGTAAAAATCAGGTGACGTGCCTGTCCGGCACAGGCTCGCCGGGGTCGTCTGCCACTGATGTTTCCTTGTTGATAGGTGCGACCACTGCAAGTGGTGGAGATGGCTTCTGTGGAGTCGACTGATCCCCTGACGGATCGGTAAAAGTGTCATTGAGGCGTTGCACATAGTGATTTGCTGAATCTATAACACGCTGCAAGCGCCGGTAGTTACGGTTGCCCCAACCAACCGGAGACTTTCTGAATATGCTGTGCCACGGACGCGTGTTAAACACAAAGGCATTTCGAATGCGTTCCAGCTCCAGCCCGGGTGAACTCGCCTTTTCCAGCTGTCCGACAAGCCGTCGCTGTGCAAATTTACGTGCCTTGAAGTGCAGAAAAATGAAGCCGCCCGCTGCCAGAAAAGCAAATATCAGCGTCCAGGCTATGTTGTTACTTGAACCCTGCCACCAGTCCGGCGTCGTCAGTCTGAAACCGTCCCTGAATCCCAGCCACTGCATCAGGAATACACCAGCCACCAGGTAAAAGAGTGCAAACAGGGCATCCGCCCGATACACCAGTTTGCGCCAGCGTGCCTTCAGTGACTCAATCTGCGGCACAAGTTTCTCTTCGATATGATGCGCGGTTTTCTCCAGTGCCCCGGTAATTCGATAGGCACGTTCAACGCCTACACCCTGAATGCGCTGGTGAATTTCCTCAAGATCATGATCTCGCTTGGACTCGTATCGCCGACGTAATGAGTCGTCTTCGATAGTAACTGCAACTTCCGGATTATAGATGCAATAAAAGCGTCCTGCTGTCAGACCTTCCTGTGCCAGCGCACGTTGCCAGGCCCCCACGACTTCCTCCGGGTTGTCGTCCCGTGCGGTGGTATCCATCTGGTTCAATATAAAAACAAACTTGGTTGCATCGGGACGGTGGATGGTCTCGCCAACAAGATGCGCGAGCGTATCCCGCATTGCACCGGGTTCCGGATGCCGGGCATCAAAAAACACCAGCACGAGATCTGACAAATCGATGATGTGGTTGGTTAGCCGCAGGGTAGCTGTTCGTTGAGAATCCGCATCAAAACCGGGAGAATCAATCATGATCCGGCCCCGCAGCTTCTCGCTGGGGCTGGTTTTCAGCTGCAGGTAAGTATCTACACGCCGCCCCTCACCCTGGGCAACTTTCTCGAGTTCGTTACTGATCTGATAGAACGGAAAGCGTGGATCGGCATCCAGGGCCGAACCAGGCAACGCCTTGGTGCCATGGTCACCACCAAAACAGACGACGGTAAACTTGTCATCAACAGCCTGATTACCGGTGTCCTGCAAGGACTGCCCGAGGTAATGGTTGATAAATGTCGACTTGCCGGCTGAGAAAGTACCCAGCACCGAGATCATCGGCCACCAGGATATCTGGGTTGCGAATGACTGGTCGGAAGCGAGGATTCCCATGGAATGGCCGACCCGGTCCAGCAATCGATAGCTCTGTACCGCCTCGACCAGCACCGGATTTTCTTTCTTCAGATGCTGTTCAAGATTTTTAAGTCTGTGCTTGATGGTTTTACCAGCGCTAAACATCAGTCGTCCCTTTTTTAGAACAGCTTTGCTATTGCCCCTGTCATTAACAGGCCTGTCCAACCGTCATGTGCAATCGCGATACTACCAGGGGATTATTTTCATGGGTCCGGCAACCTGCTGCATATTACTGCTCATCCGCCCCATGTCGTTACGAATCTGGTACATGGGAACCGCAATCACCGCCATGGTGGTATTCATCCTGTCGAGACTGACCAGCATGTCTTTCATGGAACGGGTACCCTCGCCCGTATCCGTGGCTATATGTGTCAGATTACCGGACATAAGAGCAACATTGCCGGAAACGGCTGTCATATTCACAGCCACGTGGTCCATGGAATTGACGACCGTATCCATACTGTTGGCCAGCCGCCCGATATCGTTACTGAGGCTGTAAATCAGAAAAAAGCCATAGGCCGCAAGAATAATAAAAGCCAGCATGGAAGGATAAACAACCAGTTCCCAGCGTCTGGCACTGGCTTCAAAGGTCCTGGCAAACTTGTCCATGCAGACCGCCATACTCTGCGGCATACCGGATTCGTCAGTATCTTCCCGGGAATCAACACTTTTATCTTGGCAATCAGTCATTTATCGAGCTCCCGCATATTTAGTCCTTGTACAGATCCTGCAGTATAACCAAGCTGCCCGCAAAGTACGCCATTGACTTTGCGGGCGAACTATCGATCAGAATTCACCTTCTGCGCCGCGATTCATGATGTCCAGGATTATATCCTTGACCTGGTTGGCCTCCTCGAAGAGTTCAGGTGGCAACTCGGCACCACCATGGATCATCATGTCCATGTTGAGCGTGTACAGCCACAATTGGCCCTCCTTGTCCTCGACAAGCGCTACCCGACAAGGCAGGTAGGCCGAAAAGGCATCGGAATAATCAATCATCTTGGCTGCTGTCAATGGGTTGCAGAACATATAGATCTTCCAGAAGCGCTGATCTTTCCCCGTCATTGCAGCAACCTGATCAGAAAGTGGTAATTCGCCTACATTCTTGAAATTATGTTCATTCGCCACGAAACGCATGGTTTCTTCCACGTCCTCTGCACTCAGACCTTCGGCAACAGGCCGTTTCCAGACGGTCGCCTCGGCACCATTTCCGGTTGCCAGTAAGCTCTTCGTCATATCCATGTAGACCTGTGGTGACATCGGGTCAAACGTACTGAGGTTTTTCAGGTTCTTCACATCCTGCATACCAAAACCATAGGTTATGGCAACCCATACCAGCCCGGCTACCAGGGCAAGTCCAGTCAACGCCAGCAAATTCCATATCAATTTAATCATGTCGTTCCTCTTACTGCTTCGGGGTTAAAAAAATTTATCAGGGCGTGTTCTGGCTGGCAGCGTCAACCTGCTTTTCAAGCTCATCCGCCTGCCCGCCATTCAGACCACGGATGACATCGACCAGTTGTCGAGCCTGTACCACCATCCCTTCATTGATCATGCGTACACCAGCGTCGTAGTATGCAGCAGCAGCTTGTTCCCATTGGCCTTGCGCAAAATACATATTACCAAGCTCGCCGTAGCCATCCGGATTATCCGGTTCCACCTCGATCAACTGAAGGTAATGTTTCTCTGCCCCTTTATAGTCACGCAGCCAGTAAGCTTCTCTGGCAGCCGCCAGCAATTCGTAAGCTGTCTTTGCCTTGCTGCTGTCGACTGTTTCAGCGGGTAAATCCGAAAGCAGTGACGGCGGTGTGGATGCTGGTGGTTGAGACGGCTCAGCTTGCGGTGCCGGTTCATCCGGGATAACCGGCTCAGGCGTTGTAGCGGCAACCCCGGGCTCTGAGTCAACAGGTTCAGGTTCAGGAGCCACCTGCTTTGCATTGTCTTCAGCAACCGGTGCAAGCTGCTGCTCAGTCTGTTGCTGAACCGGCGCCGCGTCAGGCGCGCTTGCTGCCTCTGCGGCCGACGTAACAGCATCAACCTGCTGCGGCGCCTCTTCGATCACTGGGGTACCTGAAACCACAGCCCCACTCTCGACAGCCTGATGTTCCAAAGGCGCGCTTGCTGACTCTGCGGCCGGCGTAACAGCATCAGTCTGCTGCGGCGCCTCTTCGACCACAGGAGTACCTGAAACTACAGCCCCGCTGTCGACAGCCTGATAGCCCAAAGCAGCCTGGCCTGCAGAATCAGCTTCAGCCTGGTCTGCCTGACCTGCAGAATCAGCTTCCGCCTGGTCTGCCTGGCCTGCAGAATCAGGTTCCGCCTGGTCTGCCTGACCTGCAGAATCAGCTTCA
>JAOUCV010000032.1 GCA_029859555.1 Gammaproteobacteria bacterium | reverse complement strand
CAAGGATCACATGGGATGCAAGAATCGAGAAGTAGACCGGACGAACAGCCCCGACCCCCGCAAACGGAATATTGCCGACCTTTGCATGGTAATAGAGATAAAAGACCATGAACACAGTGGACACACACAACGCACTCACCATGCAGGCACGATGCGCCAGGGTATTCTTTCGCCGTATGAAAAAATAACCCAGACTCACCAGCGTTGCAGCCGTGGTATTGAGTATCGCAAGGAACGGCGGAATGACGGGAATGATGTCCATAAGGGTTACAGATTATTACCGATTATCGGGCTCATGAACAGCCAGCCATGCGGGCACCCTGTTTCACCGGGACGGCTAGTTTGAACTGAATACCCTGAAGGGCCACGTGAGAATCAAAAGCACGCTGACACCCGCAAGTAAACAGCTCACGCGCGCGTAGCAGCGGCCCAGGCTGCTCCAGGCCATGCACATCCGCAATACACTCTTGCAAACTCCCGCTGTGCTCACCTTGATCTGGTTTAATCCCCGGACGGATGCAGTTCCGCGCCGGATTGAGTAAGCTGCCTGTATGAAAGCAAGGAATATCCTGCCCGACGAACTTCGCCGCACCCCACTGTTCGGTGGACTGGATGACGTCCAGCTCAGGCAATTGCTGGAAACCGCACACATCATAAACCTCGAAGAAGGACAGCACCTGTTTCAATGCCAGCAGCCAGCCAGCCAGTTTTTCATGGTGCGCAAAGGTACGATACGGCTATACCTGTCGACACCGGATGGTGCCGAAAAGGTGATGCACCTGGTCACGTCCGGCCAAACCTTTGCCGAAGCCATTACCTTCATGGAAGGCCAGGCCTACCCGGTCAATGCCAGCGCCCTGGATACCTGTGAGGTACTGGCCTTGTCCAACCACACTTTCCGCACTATCCTGCGGGGTTCAACCGACACCTGCTTCCGGTTGATGGCCAATATGAGCAGCTGGCTGAAACGACAGATCGCTGACATAGACGCCCTGACACTGCAAAACGCCACGCTGCGTTTTACCAACTACCTGCTCCATCAGGCACCCGCGGGGGCAAAACGCGACATCACTATTACGCTGGTCGCACCCAAGCATGTCATCGCCTCGCGCCTCTCCATCAAGCCCGAGTCTTTCTCGCGCATCTTGCGCAATCTGCAAAGTGAGGGGCATATCACTGTCGATGGCAACCTGATTCACATCAGGGACATCAGCACGCTGGAGTAACGCACAAGCGGTGAAACAGGCTGTCCGGGGGGACTGTTATTGACCTGGATCAACGACAGCTTTCTTAACAGCGCCTATAAGTTGGTAGCATGAACAGCAATTCTGTCCGACAACCGCCAGACTGTCAGCATCCCGACTGGAAAAAGCACTGGGAAAAAATTTATGCGGAAAGAGATCCCGGCAATGTCAGCTGGCACCAGTCACATCCGCAACATTCGCTCTCCCTGATAGAAGATACCGGCGTTGGCAGCACAGCCAGCATCATTGACGTCGGTGGCGGCACATCCATGCTGGTCGATCATCTGCTCAAGGCAGGCTACCGGGATATCACGGTTCTCGATATTGCACGTACCGCCATTCTGCAGGCACAAACACGACTCGGCGACCGCAGCCAGCAAGTTACATGGGTTGAGGGTGACATAACCGGCTATTCACCAGTGCAGACGTTTGACATCTGGCATGACCGTGCTGTTTTTCACTACCTGACCTGCGAACACGACCGGCTGTGTTATCTGGAAACCCTGCATAAGGCCCTGAAGCCTTCTGGCCAGGCTATCATTGCGACATTCTCGGACAGCGGCCCCAATCAGTGCTCCGGACTTGATGTGGTGCGTTACAGCCCGGAGGCATTACAACAGGCACTCGGCAATCAACTGCAGCTGATCGAAACATTCACCGAGGAACATCGCACACCCGACGGCGGGCTACAGCAATTTGTTTACTGCAGATTCCATCACAACGCCTGAACACCCGACAGCCATTAACCCTTAAGGCCTTTCATGAATCTTCTGAATATCATTTCTGTGACATCACTGTTGCTACTGGTGCTGCTGATGGCCAGTTTTATTTTTCTGCTGAGTACGGCAATTGTATTTAACACACGTGCCGGCATGAAGTATCGGACAACACTGGCAGCCCGGCTTAAGCAACTGCGACTCGGTAAAATGCTTGCAGCACTCGGCATCGATACCGACAGCTACCTGTCGCGTGAACGCGCAGTTGATATTCACCAGCATATGCAACGCTGTACAAGCTGCACCAACACGGAGGAGTGCGACTCCCGGCTAACAGATGAAAACATCGACACAGAAACCATTGACTACTGTAATAACGAGGCATCATTGCGGAAACTGGCCAGACAATTGCAGGATACCCCGTGACCGGGGTACGACGCTACCGTGCCATGACAGCAGCAATCACCTGTCCGGCACTGTCATACAATCCGCAGACAGATTAAGACTTTCTTAAGGTATCTGTGCCAGTATTGACTGCTACAGACAAAAACAAGTTAACAGGAGACCCTTGATGACCGAACTCAAATCCTATCCAGTCTGGGACGCTACCGTGCGCTGGTTTCACTGGATCAACGTGGTGTGTTTCATCGGGCTGCTTGCGGTTGGCGTGGCCATCCTGAATGCCAAAGTGCTTGGCGTATCCACCGACGGCAAGATCCTGTTGAAAACGGTGCATGTGTGGATCGGTTATGCGTTCGCACTGAACCTGGGGTGGCGGCTGCTGTGGGCCTTTGTCGGCGGCTCCTGGTCGCGCTGGCGTGCGATACTGCCCGGCGGCCGCGGTTACCTGGCCAAGGTACGCACCTACATTACCGATTTCCGTGCCGGTCAGCCACGACAGTATCTTGGACATAACCCGCTCGGGCGGTTAGCCGGTAGCCTGCTGCTGTTGCTGTTGCTGGCACAGGCCGTCACCGGACTGGTACTGGCAGGGACCGATCTGTTCTACCCGCCAATCGGAGCATGGATTGCCGGCTGGATAGCCAGCCCGGGCGTCGATCCGGCGACGCTGATGCCGTATGCAAAGGATAGCTACGATACAGCCGCCTACGAGGCAATGCGCAGTTTCCGCAAACCCTTTATCACCGTGCATTACTATGGATTCTATGTACTGCTGGTAGTTGCCGTAATCCACATCGCCGCCGTCGTCGTCACCGAGCTGCGCGAAGGCGGCAACCTGGTGTCCGCCATGTTTTCGGGCAGAAAAATATTGAGCAAGAGCCCGGCCGACCAACCGGAACACAGGCAATAAAACCCTGCATCGGCGTAGCTGCGAGGCTCTACGTATATTCCCCAATAGAAATTAGCTGATAATTAAACTAGATTGAGGTTGCTGGTTTTTTTCATTATGTAGTGACTCCTCAACGGCAGCCGCTCGTCGGTTGCCGTTTTTTATTTACCTGCCACGTAGCCGCCCGGAACAGACCCTGTTTACTTGAGCAGTGAATATTTCCGCACCAGGTCCGGCAGTGACTCCGCACCCATCTTTTTCATACCCCGGGCACGGTGCACCTCAATGGTCCGGTCACTGACACCCAGCTTATCTGCCAGTTTCCGGTTCGACATGCCAGCAACGACATACTGCATCACCTCGCGCTCACGCTGGGTCAGGCAGGCATGGAGCTTTCTTAACTTGCTAATCTCGTCATGCAGTTCCTGGCCCTCGGCAGCACCGGCAAAGGCCTCTTGCAGTACTGATAGCAACTCCTTGTTGCTGAATGGCTTTTCAAGAAAATTTACGGCGCCGGCCTTGAGCGCCCGTACGGACATGCGCACGTCACCGTGGCCGGTGATAAAAATAATCGGCAGTTCAACGCCGCGGCTACCCAGTTCTGCCTGTAACTCCAGGCCGGTCATACCGGTCATTCGCTGGTCCAGCAGCATGACTCCCTGCATCTCCCGAGCTGCCGCCGACAGAAAGTCTTCGGCACAGGAGAATGTCCTGACCAGGTATCCGGAGGCCTCAAGAAATACTGACAGGGCATGACAGACTGCCGCATCATCATCCACCAGATAAATCTGTTTCAGTGTCGACATGGTGTCATCTGCCTCCCGGGAGAGACATACAGAACATGGCTCCGCTGGAACGATTTTTATCGACCCACAGCTTGCCGTTATGCGCCTCGACAATTGAACGACTGATAGACAATCCCATCCCCATACCGCTTTCCTTACTTGTCTGGTAAGGGTCAAATAATACCTCGGCAATGCCCGCACTGATACCGGGTCCGTTATCGGAAACGGTTAGCAGAACAGTATTCTCTCCGGTTGACTGGCTGGCGATTTCGACTCGCCCGGCTTCAATACCTGCATTCATGATTGCCTCGACACTGTTTTTTACCAGATTAATCAGGACCTGTTCGATCTGAATCCTGTCGACAAATATCTCGTCGTTATTTGAACCCGGCTGAAAGATGATCCGTATATCGGTTTCTCGCAACTCCCAGCCAATCAAATCGATCACATCCTGCACCAGCGTATTCAGCCTCACGCAGGTCTTTTCATTCTTCCCTTTACTGATAAAATCACGTAAATGCCGGATCACTTTGCCGGCACGGTGTGCCTGTTCGGCGGCACGTTCCAGGATGTCAATAAAGCCCTCTGGCAGTGAAGACGCTTGCTGTGCCATTTGCTGTGCCGTGCCACAATAACTGATCAGCGCCGTCAGTGGCTGGTTTAGTTCATGCGCCATACCGGACGCCATCTCGCCCATGGTACTGACACGCATCATGTGGGCAGATTCCTGTTGCATCTGTTTCAGTTTCTCCTCGGCCAGCCTGCGTTCGGTAGTATCACGTCCCTCGGGAATCAACATCACCGTCTCGCCCTGTTCATTCAGTACCGGCTTTAGCGAGAAATCGATCATTATTTGCTCACCCTGCTTGCCGAGATGCTGCGTCTCAAAGCGCACCAGCTTACCGCTTGCTGCCTCAGCAACTGCTGTTTCCAGCCGTGCCTGCAGAGCAACCGAGTGACTCCACCAGGGTGTGTCCCAAAACTTCCTGCCGACGACGTCTGCATTACTCTGGCCGATAAAATCAAGCGCGGTCTGGTTCACCTCAAGCACTGTCCCGTGCGGATCCAGCAGCCCGATAAACTGGTAGGTGGAATTGAAAATGGCGCGGAAACGTCGTTCACTGTTCTCCAGGCTGCGTGCGGCACGCAAATGCTCCGTGACGTCACGTTGAACAATCAGAAATGTACTGAACTCTCCCGGCTGACCCGGCACCACCGTGGCTGAGCAGTCCATGTTGATGACCGAACCATCCTTGCGAACAAATTCGATCTCCGCCCGGTTAAAACCGCATTCCCGCAGAACCGGGAAACTACACTCACACAGCCGCTGCGAATCCGGCGAAAAAAACTCCTTGATATGATGCCCCATCATTTCATCCGGCGTAAAACCGGAATCACTGAAAACAGACTGATTGGCACGCAGGATCTCACCCTCGGTATTTACAAGAAAAATATATTCCGCTGCAGAATCGAACAGCACTTTAAGGCGCATCTCTGCGTCATGTGCGCGGATATGGGCGACCTGTTCACGCTGCAGGGTGACAGCGGCAAAAATTCCGAAGCCACTGGAAAGCACCAGGAAACTCAGCCGCATGACTAATTCAGGTGCCGACGGGTGCAGTAACTGGCTGCCCAGGGTGCCCTCATTGAACACGAACACGTCGACGGACATATCGACAAGCCAATAGCCAAGACCGAACAGCACACCGATCCAGATAAAGAGATATCGCGGCGATTGCGCCTGGTCACCTGCCTGCTTCATGAACACCTGCTGATAGAACCCTGTTAGCGTTTGATTATAGTAATTATTTTTATCCCTGCTTGTGTCAGGCGACTATTCCACAGGCACGCTCTGCTGGCTATAAGGGAATACCGATACATCCGCGATAAACTAATGATCCACATGGTAATTTTCTAACCATGCAAGGCGTTCGCCGACAACATGTTGACACGACAGCCGGCACCACCTTGCCAGCAATACAGCAATTACTGATTAAGTATTCTCCACAATTTTTTTGCCTGTCACGGTTCAATATAATCTGCAGTGTCATTTAAATGGTCAACCGATTTAGATGACAGCGTTGAAAGTTGATCAGGCACGGAGGAAAGATTATGGGAGAAGTGGCTTACAACTTACAGCAGTACCCGGCACATAATGTTGAAATTATTGTGCATATCGATGAAATGCTCGAAGAAACCAAACGAGCCGACCTGGTAAATATACTGGAAGGCATCGAAGGTATCAGGTCAGCCGAATTTTGCCCACTGCGCTGGCATCTGATGCTGATCAATTACGACAAACAGGTACTGAATTCACAGGAAGTGCTCACCGGGGTGGTTGCAAATAATATCCATGCCGAACTAATCGGACCGGTTTAATCCCTGACCGGCTCAATTGCCCCGGCACATCAGTGCCGGGGTTTTTTTATATGCCAGCGCGAACACAGCCTAGCCCGTCCCCCAGCCCGCCATAGCCCGGCCACAATCCATACCAATATCAGCCCGTCATACAGACGTACCCTTCACTGCGCGCTCATCTATACTGTGCAAGGCAGCAACAACAATCCAACAACGGGTAACACTGATGAAATCCTTTTTTGCAATCTTTTTAAGCACCTGCCTGCTATACACCCTGCCGGTGGCAGCACAGGACGAAACCACCGGCCTGCCAGGCGGCGTCATCGTGATGTGGAGCGGCGCACTCGACAGGATACCCGCGGGCTGGGCACTGTGCGATGGCGAAAACGGCACGCCTGATCTCAGTAATCGCTTTGTAATGGGGGTCGGTGCCGCTGAATACATGGGCACCAGCGGCGGTTCACCGTCACACCGGCACAGCGCCGGAAATCACAGCCACCAGATCGATCCACCCGCCATGACCCTGCGACCCTCCTACAGCTACTCCGGGTATCGCAGCAGCGGCGTGCGCAGCCGTCACTACACGCTGCCGGAACAGAGCTTTAATTTACGGCCGTTCAAATCAGGCCCGGCCCATGCAACAGCGGATGCTGTTTCACACCTGCCGCCCTACTTCAAGATCGCCTTTATTATGAAATTGTGAAACCGGTCATGGACCCTGGACCCTGGCCGCCTGACAGACTTTTCAAAATGAATTTGATGGCTGCGATAATGGCGGCGTGATCTATGGCAAGGACGGCGCTTTGGGTTACTGCCTTGACGGGAACGGCCGGTGCTTTACATGGACCGATGATGGCCGTCCCGGGAATCTTAAAGACAGCAGCGGTCAAGCCTGGCGGTTAGGGGACACGAGTAACAGAATTCCTGAAGCGCAAAGCAGACAGTAGCCCGGCAGCAGCGGGCGACCGGTTTTCCATACAGGGCCTGCGATTAATTCACACGTTTCTGTTTAATACGGTTGATGCCCGGTTCTTTCAGCGCCAGGTCGTTCAAACGCCGGTCTGCAATGCGACTACGATCAAAGGGCACCACGCAACCACTGCTGTCGGTAAAGGGAAATTTACTGGCCGCTACATAGGTACGTCGCTGCCTGATTCTTTTTTCTGCCACCGTTCTGTGCCTCCGGTTTCTATACTCATACTGTAAACAAATAAAGTCGCTTGTTATTATGCTTGCCATTGACTGGTATATTAAATCGCAAACTCAACATGGTATATTGGTCTTTGGTACCACTCATACTCCGCACAGGGCAGTACACCAGCCGCAGCGGGATAAAGTCTGCCAGTTGACCAGAGCCAATACACCCCTCAAGCACATGGAGCGGAGAACATCATGACAGACCCTGCCAAATCCCTGTATGAACGACTCGGTGGTTACGATGCCATTGCCGCTGTTGTTTTTGAACTGTTACCCCGACTGGAGAATGATACCCAGCTGGGACGCTTCTGGGCGAACCGGGGTAATGACGGCATCGCGCGCGAGAAACAGTTACTGATTGATTACCTGTGCAACAGTGCCGGCGGGCCGATGCTGTATACCGGCAGGGATATGCCAACTTCACATGAAGGCATGGGTATCAGCGAAACTGACTGGGACATATTTACAGCGCATCTCAAGGCGACACTGGCTGACTTTCAGGTGCCGCAGCAGGAACAGGATGACGTACTGGGCTTCATCGACAGCACCCGGGACGGCATAGTCGAGGCATAAACGTACCGGCGCAGACAGCCGTCAGAATTTTAACCGGGCTGCTGCAGCCCGAAATTGCGGAAGCCGGCTTCGATATTTCCCGGGATTACGGATTCCTTGCCCTGTAGCGGGTGAAAGATGACACGACCGGTATCGCAGCCGTACAGTGTGTCGAAGCAGGCACGAATCCGGTGTGGATAGAACTACTGCAACGCCGCTGGCCGTTTCAGCTTACCTGCCCGGCGTATACCAGGCCGGGAAAGTTACTGCCAGCCGATCACACTGTAGCCTTTTTCGGACAGGCACCTGTTAACGAAGTTTTTGAAAATCGGCGACTGCTCGGTTGACTGTATGCCGCCGCGAACCGCGCCGGTGGCTGCACCCGCAGCCGCACCGGCCGCCATGCGTTCACCAACACTGCCACCCTGCACCAGCGTCCAGGCACCGGCACCGACACTGCCAATCGCTGCACCGCTGGCAGCCTTGCGGCCAACTTCGCCGTCTTTTGTCTGGTTGACTCCCGAGGTGAGCGCCAGCTGCATACAGGCATCAATATCCTGCTGAGCGACATGTCCGCCGACCTGGTTCAGGTGTGTATTGGGATAAAGCACCGGGCGTTTCGGAGAACTCGAACAAGCGGCTGTAACGATTACGGCCAGCAGCAGCACCAAAAGTGCGGTCAGGGAACTGACGTATTGCTTGCCTGCAAGGGTCTGCACATTTTCTTCCTGATGTTATAAAGGCCGGAAAATCGACACCGGCTGCCATTCAAATATAGACAAAACAAGCCTGCATTGCACCTTTTCCGCCAACAATCAGAAACAGTTATGCAACAATAGCGTGGTGAACAGCCGCTATCGACAATCACTGCTGATCACGGTCGCCTTTGTTGCCTTGCTATGGGGTATCGAGTTACTGGACCGCGGTCTCGACCTGCAACTGTACCGCTTCGGCGTCTACCCGCAGGCAGCCAGCGGCCTGCCGGGCATTCTGTTTGCACCACTGATACATGGCAGCTGGTATCACCTCGTCTCCAACAGCTTTGCGCTACTGATCCTTGGCACCGCACTGTTGTACGGCTACCCGCGTGCAGCAAAACCGGCACTGGCGCTTGTGTACATCGGCTCCGGCATCGGCGTCTGGTTGCTTGCACGTAACAGCTATCACTTCGGTGCCAGCGGCCTCACACACGGCGTGATGTTTTTTATTTTCACCACCGGCATCCTGCGTCGCGACAGGCTGTCGATAGCGCTGGCACTGATTGTGTTCCTGCTATACGGCAACATGGTCTGGACCATCTTTCCGCAGGAACCCGGTATTTCCTACGAGAGTCATTTCTTCGGAGCGCTCACCGGTGTGCTTGCCGCATTCCTGTTTCGCGACCGTGACCCGCAGCCAGCAGCAAAACAATACGACTGGGAAGAAGAGGATACGGGTAACGATGACGAGCCCGGTTATCCGGGCTGACCATCCATACGCGGCCGTAACAACATAGGCACAAACACCCGCATGAACAACAGGAAGGCCAACACCCAGATTAGCTGCGACAGCCCTATCCAGAAGACATAATGCTGTGCATCGAGCAACGGCAGGATAACGCGGACAATACTGCCGGCGGCCACCAGTCCGAATATCCACACCACGGCAGGCGGAGGCTCAAGAACATTCCTGCCCGTGTGTCCAAGTGTCACACGGGCCATCATGCCCAGCGTAAACAGGCCGACACCGCCGTAGGTAAAGGCATGCAAGGCCAGCAACGGTGAAATGGCCACCAGGGCTGCTGCCGCCTTCAGTGCAAATCCGACAACCAGCGAAAAATAGGCAAGAAACAGAACCCATAGCAATGGTTGTTTCCAGATACCGCGGGCATACCAGCCTGCCAGCCGCACCCCGTGTAACACACACAGCACAGCGGCAAGGCCGGCAACGACCAACGAGCCGGGTTGCAGGATATCGGCCAGCCAGAAAGCTACAAACAGCAGCAGGCTGGCGCCATCCAGCCAGGCACGGTTGGTCACAGTGACGCCACCACCAAGACCGCGTTCGACAAAGAACGGCAGGACGCGGCGCGACATCACAAAGATCAGCGCCATCACCAGGTACACGCCTGAATACAAACCGGCCTGCAGACCCCAGGGGTAAGGCGCCAGCACGCCAATATAGAACAGTAAATTGGCAAGCATCAACAGCAACACTTTTGACAGCATGCCGAACTGTTTGAACTGCCGCACCTTGAAGATCGGAAAGGCAAGCGCCACAAGCAACATCAGATTGAACAACAGATCAGCAACTGCTGCCCATAGCAGCATCCCGGCGCCTCCGAATAGCAGCAGGCAGCGCGCCGCAAACCAGAGCAGAAACAACACCAGCAGGGGGTAACCGTGCAAGGTCTGCACGCCGGTCCAGTTCTTTACTGCTGTCAGGAGAAAGCCGGCAATCACTGCCATGGCATAGCCAAAAATCATCTCATGGGCATGCCAGCTTACGGCCGCCAGCCCGCCCGGCTGCCAGTGCCAGCCGGACGTATAGATACCCAGCCATAGCAAGGTAGACAATAATGAGAAGATGGCAGCACCCGCAAAGAACGGACGAAAACCCAGATTCAGAACAGCAGAATTGCCCTTAATGACAAGTCCCTGGTTACCGGCAGATTGCATAAACTATTCCTTCTTGTTCATTTTTTTGACCATGCCAACAATAAGCGGGTCCGGTGCGTATGCAACAGTCGGATCCTTGCTCGGATAATCCAGCTGATACAGGTAATGCCGCATACAGTTAATTCGGGCACGCTTCTTGTCATCGGACTTGATCAGTGTCCACGGTGCATCTGCCGTGTCCGTGTAAAAAAACATCGAGCTCTTCTCACTGGTGTACTCCTCCCAGCGATTCAGCGACTCGATATCGACCGGGCTCAGTTTCCAGTGTTTTAACGGATCATGGCGCCGCGCATGGAAGCGCCGCAGCTGCTCCTGGCGGCTGACTGAAAACCAGAACTTGAACAGGTGCATACCGGAGTTCACCAGCATACGCTCGATCTGCGGCACCTGGCGCAGAAATTCGAGGTGTTCGTCCGGCGTACAAAAACCCATCACACGCTCAACACCGGCGCGGTTGTACCAGGAGCGGTCATAAAAAACCATTTCACCCCGCGTTGGAAAATGACGTATATATCGCTGAAAGTACCACTCACCCTGCTCCCGTTCCGTCGGCTTCTCCAGCGCAACTACGTGTGCAGCACGCGGGTTCAGATGTTCCATAAAGCGCTTTATCGCACCACCCTTGCCGGCGGCATCGCGCCCTTCGAACAATCCCAGAATACGTTCGCCGTTTCCTTTAACCCAGGCCTGAACTTTCAGCAACTCGATCTGCAACAGTTGCTTTTCGCTCTCATACTCTTCCAGGCTGATTTTTTCCGGGTAGGGATAGTCACCCATTTCATAACTGAGCTTCAGCAAGTCCCTGCTGCCAATGATTTTTGGTGAGTCCAGCACCTTGTGCGGATCAGTCATACGCTTCATCAACTTGCGCAGCTCTTCCTTATTGCGTTTCTTGCTACGTGCTGGACGGGTCTTCTTATGATCCTGCGGTTGAATGGCTGATACATTACTCAAATCAGTACTCATATAACTCCCTCTGTATTCCTGAAACACAGTACTTATATATAAAAATAAATCCCGCGCTCAGTCTCCACCTTGACCTGCGAGCTCACATTGACCCAGATCAAGCGGGCATTTGAAAATACCAGAACAGTATCAAAATCAGTGAAATAGCCGAATCTCGGTATAATAATTCAAGCGCTCGCGCACCGATTATCGAGACAGTCACCACCGATAACGGGCCGGCTGGTGCTGATGGCGGACGGCTGCCACGCAACAAGTCACTCACTGAGTTCAGCGCACATACCCAGGCTGATACAAGTCGGTCTTCGCTTTAAATCCTGCCCCGGGGGTACGCACATTCCACAATATCCGCAAGCCCGGTAGTTCGCTAGAGTGCAGTTGACTTAAAACAGAGCAACACCCATACATGTCAGCACAATCCCCGACACAAGTAACGGCACTCACATCAACCGACATGGAACAGGCGTACCACCCCGCGGCTGTAACAGGCC
>JAOUCV010000031.1 GCA_029859555.1 Gammaproteobacteria bacterium | reverse complement strand
CAGAGGCCTGAGAGTCGTTATTTATGCCTGCGATGCCTGACTTTCAACGACACTAGTTCCACGCGCCGCCAGAACCATTCAAACAGGCGCATATATTGGCTGCGTTGTTGCCATTCATCCCGGCTGTATTCAATGGCATCGAGGATATCGTTCTCGAATATACCGGCGACTGTGACGGCCAGTTCATGGTTGTTGATTTCCTGGTTGGCCTCCAGGTTCCATTGCAGGTTCCAGCGGTCATAATTGCAGGAACCGACAGATACCCAGTCATCGCAGAGTGCCGTTTTTGCGTGCAGAAAGCGTGGTGTGTACTCGTAGATGCGAACGCCGCTTTTTAGCAGCCGCTCATAGTAACGACGACTGGCATAACGTACCCCGGGGTTGTCGGTAACCGGGCCGGGTAACAACAGGCGTACGTCAATGCCATTTCTGGCAGCGCGTTTAAGTTTTCGGCGGATACTCCAGGACGGTATGAAATAGGCGGTGGTGATCCAGATGCGCTGGCGTGCGCTTTTCAGCTGTTTCAGTAATGACCGCTGTATGCCGGTCCTGTGACGGGTCTCGTTAACGGTAACCCGGCCGGATTGACCATTTTCAAAATATTCCACAGTTATACCGGGAACTGTCAGCGGCTGCTTTGAAAGACGTTTCCAGCTTTCAGTAAAGAGGGATTGCCAGTCTTCGAGTACCGGCCCGCGGATTTCGATCATGTTCTCGCGCCAGCGCAGTTCGGGAGCCGCTGGCGGGTCAATTTCATCAGTGATGCCGGCACCCCCGGAAAAAGCAACCCTGCCATCGACAAGCAATAACTTGCGATGGTTTCTGTACAGGCCCAGGTGGATACGTTGCCAGAAAATTCTGTACAGATTGAGCAGGATGCTGTGTGATTGCAGCGGGTTGTAATAGAGGCTGCGAATATTATCGTGATGCAGGCGTTCGCGGTCATCCCGGTTTAGCTGATGGGCACCATAATCATCAAACAGCAGGTAAACCTGTACGCCGCGTTCGGCCGCCTGCACCAGGGTATCAATGAACCGGTCTGCGATTACGCCGGATTCCACCAGGTACATTTCCAGAAACAGGTAGTGCCGGGCTGCAGCAATGGCGCCCAGCATGCGCGGCAGGAATTTCGTACTATCGACAAGGATGCTAAAGTGATTGCCTGCTCGCCATGGAAATTTATAACCCCGGACAATGCCCATTTGTCAGCCTGCTTTTATAAACAACAAGCCCTGACACAGTCCGTCAGGGGAGTGCCGGCCCAAGGATGAAATCGACGGACTCAAAACCATGGTCTTCAAGGCTGGAAAGAATGTCGTCGCTACTGCAATCCGGCTGCTGTTCCTCAATAGAAGCAATCAGGGCGGTGACATGACGGTAGGCCTCGTGCTCTTCAAAATCCTCGGGCAGTCTGACCAGACGGATGGAATTGCTGTCGCCGGCTGGCAGGATCATTAACGATGTGCTCATGGTGTTCTCCATTTGTAATGCTGTATGAATCGGGTTGCTTGTAATATACCTGCTGTTTTACGTAATAACCTGATATAAATCAAACACGGGTAGAAGGATTGATACAGTAATGCCTATACTGGGATTGAAGAATCAATGAAGGGACCAATGCATGAACAATAAGCTGAGAGACTGCCTGCTGGTTGCTGTGCTGTTCGTTGGTGGCAATGCGCTTGCTGCAACGGATGTGAAGGACAATGACTGGTGGTGGAACGACGCCTGGTGGAACGACAGCCAGATCGAGGTGCCGGATAACTACCCGGTGGAAACATCATGGACCAGCTACAAGAGTGGTGATGTTGAGGTGCCGGCACTGGTTGCCCGTCCGGCAGGCGCCGGAAAGTACCCGGCGGTATTGTTTCAGCATGGACGCCGCGGGCTGGATGAGAGGATACAACGCCATGTACGGCGGCTTGCCGCACGCGGATTTGTGGTGCTGGCGCCGGATATCTATACGGCGCATTTTATCGGTACCCATCCGATTGAGCACGATTATGCACTGGAGAAAGATGTCGATGCGGCAGTGGATGTGTTGCTGGCGCGTGCTGATATCAGCAGCGACAGGGCTTGCCTGTATTCGCATACGCGTGGCGGCTATTACACCCTTAAAGTGGCAACGACATTCAAACGACAGCAGCGGGAAATTGCCTGCTACGTATCCTATTACCCGCACTTGCAGGACCCGAATGCGCCGGAGCCGCAGCAGGTCTATGGCTATGCCCCGGAAATCGACCTGCTGACATTGCCGACGCTGGTGTTTATCGGTGATGAAGAGCAATACCAGCGACGCCGGGTGATTGAGACCAGTGTGCAGGTGATGCAGGACAATGGTCGCGATGCGCAACTGGTTATCTATCCGGGCGTGGGACGCGGTTTTGATTTTCGTCCCGAAACAGTGCGTACCTTTGCCGACGATCTTGCCTCGAAAGATGCGGTGCAACGTGCGGCGCGTTTCATGCGCACACACCTGCAAGCGCCGGCGAGCGAGGCGCCTGCTGCCGCGCCCCTGACCGGTGAGGCGCTGTATAACAGTGACAAGGCGCCGGATTCGATGCTCTATGACCTGCCCCGGGAAGTTGTGCCGGGGGTGTGGTCGGCCATTGGCGCCACGGCACCGGGAACCTATGCAAATTCCGGGCATAACAATAATCTTTCCTTTGTGATCACCAGCGAGGGTGTGCTGGTGGTGAACGCCGGCGACAATTACCTGCTGGCAAAGGCACTGCATGACGAGATTAAAAAGATCACCGACAAGCCGGTGAAATACGTGGTGCTGGAGAATGGCCAGGGCCATGCCATGCTGGGTTCCGGTTAT
Organism: Gammaproteobacteria bacterium; assembly: GCA_029859555.1. GTDB lineage: Bacteria > Pseudomonadota > Gammaproteobacteria > UBA9214 > UBA9214 > UBA9214. The sequence goes on along the minus strand of JAOUCV010000031.1, from coordinate 9,497 downwards.
TGGCAGGAGCAGGGTGTGCCGGTGATCGCACATGTGGATGCGGTGCGCGAAATCGAGGAACAGTCGTTCGCACTGCTGCAGGTGATGCAGGAGCAGGTAAAGGAAAAGGCCGCGGCTACCGAGGTGGTGATGCCGGATATTACCTTCGAAGACAAGAAGGTTATTGAGCTGGGTGGCGAGCGCATTGAATTGCTGAACCTGGGGCCGGCACACAGTCCGGGTGACATTATCGTGTGGTTGCCGCAAAAGAAGCTGGTGATATCCGGTGACATGGCATTTCACCAGCGTATGTTGCCGCTGTTCGAGCACACGGATACGGCCGCCTGGATTGAAACCTGGGACAGCTTTGAAGCGCTGGGTGCGGAAGTGGTGATTCCCGGTCACGGTGAACCGACCGATATGGCGACCGTGACAACCTATACCCGTGATTACCTGTTATACCTGCGTGACAAGATCGGTGAGGTTATCGAGAATGGGGGTGCCCTGCAGGAAGCCTACGAGATAGACCAGTCACCGTATATGCATTTGCCCACGGCGGAGTTTCTCGCCAGGCGAAATGCCGGGCAGGTGTTTCAGAGTATGGAATTCGAGTTTTGATGGTTTGCGTTATCAGGCAGACAGCATCGCGGACGAGATCCGCTCCTGCAGAACCAGATGTGCATTCAAATTGACAATTTAACTGGCGTGTCTCCTTGTCTCTGGACGGCCTGGGGGGTAAAAACCCTGTCGCGGACGAGGTCCGCTCCTGCAGGTGTATCTATTGGTGTAGCAGCGGACCTTGTCCGCGATAGCGTCGCCAAAAAGAACGACGATCAAAAGTGATGCGCACTGACCTGATTTCCATGCTGAGCCGCAGCCCTATCACCGTCTGCCTGCTGTGCATGTCATTCAGCCTGCACGCACAAGCTCCTGTCGCCGACATGCACCTGCACTACAAGTGGACCCAGCAGGACGTCACCTCGCCTGCCGGGGCCATTGCGCTGCTCGATCAGCACAAAGTTGTCATGGGCGTGGTTATCGGCACGCCGGCGCCGCTGGCGCTGCAGTTGCAGGCACTGGCACCTGCCAGGATTGTGCCGATATTCAGCCCGTATCGGGAAGGCGGTGACTGGCACCGCTGGGCCTATGAAGACTCTACGGTAACGCGTGCGCGTGCGGCGCTGTCATCCGGTCAGTATCAAGGCATAGGCGAGCTGCATGTTATTGGTGGTTTTGCACCGGCATTCGAGAGGGCGGACGTTTTAAAGCAATTGCTGGCCCTCGGCGCCGAGTTTGATGTGCCGGTGATGATTCATACCGAATTTTCACGCCCGGACTTCATGCTGTCTGTATGTGAGGCATTTCCTGATACGCGTATTGTGTGGGCGCATAGCGGTGCCTTGCTGGAGCCTGCAGATGTTGACTCGGTACTGGCGCGCTGTGGCAATGTCAGCGCTGGACTCGGTGCGCGTGATCCCTGGCGCTTTGTGAATAACCCGTTGACGGATGATGCGGGCATGTTGCTGCCGGCGTGGAAGGCATTGTTTCTGAAGTACCCGGAGCGTTTTATGGCGGGTTCCGATCCGGTGTGGCCGGTTGACCAGCTGGACCGCTGGGATGAGGCGGACAGCGGCTGGCAGGAGCTGGGACGTTTCTGGTCATTCCACCGTCACTGGTTGGCGCAATTGCCGCCCGCGGTGGCACGCAAAATCGGTTGTGAAAATGCAGTTGTGCTGTTTGCCCGATCAAAGTCGCTGTCATGTGATTGAGAGCGGGGCATCTCCGCTGCCGCGATCAGCTACAGCTTTGTCTTTATTATATTAGGATATCCTGATATATTACGCCGTCCTTTTAGCAGCTCCCCCCCGACAGGTTATCAATGTTCAAGCTTGGTTGCGCGTGCCGCGCATGTGTTAAAAATGAGGTTTTGTCCGGTCTTACAGTGGCACTGGCACTGGTGCCGGAAGCCGTTGCGTTCGCTTTTGTGGCCGGGGTTGATCCGCTGGTAGGCTTGTATGCCGCCTTTATGGTTGGCCTGCTGGCAGCCATTTTTGGTGGTCGGCCCGGCATGATATCCGGTGCTACCGGTGCCATGGCGGTGGTGATGGTGGCGCTGGTTGCCGAGCATGGCGTGGAATACCTGTTCGCCGCGGTGGTGCTGACCGGCTTGTTCCAGATGGGTGCCGGTGTGCTGCGCCTCGGCAAGTTTATCCGCATCGTGCCATACCCGGTCATGCTGGGTTTTGTGAACGGCCTGGCGATCGTGATCTTTCTCGCGCAACTGCAACACTTCCAGGTGACCACCCCGGAAGGTGTAAAGGAATGGTTGAGTGGTGATGCACTGCTGGTATTTTCCGGCCTGGTTATGATTACCCTGTTCGTTATTTACTTCCTGCCGAAAGTGACCAGCAGTTTCCCCGCGGCACTGGCAGCGATTATTACGGTGAGTCTGCTGGTGATTGGGCTCGACCTGGATACCATTACCGTCGGTGACCTTGCCAGCATCAAGGGCGGCCTGCCTGAATTTCATATTCCTGCAGTACCGTTCACTTTTGAGACACTGCTTGTCATCCTGCCGTATTCATTTATTCTTGCCGCCGTCGGTCTGATTGAGTCATTACTGACACTGAGCCTGATTGATGAAGTCACCAATACCCGCGGACGCGGCAACCGTGAGTGTATGGGGCAGGGTATTGCCAACACGGTGACCGGCCTGTTCGGTGGCATGGGTGGCTGTGCCATGATCGGACAGAGCATGATCAATGTGAACTCGGGCGGACGCGAGCGTCTCTCCGGTGTTGCGGCGGCGCTGTTCCTGTTGATGTTTATCCTGTTTGCCTCACCCCTGATTGAACGTATTCCGATGGCTGCGCTGGTGGGTGTCATGTTCGTGGTGGTGCTGGCTACGTTTGAATGGTCAAGCCTGCGCATCATGGGAAAAATTCCCGCAAGCGATGCCTTTGTGCTGGTGCTGGTGTCGGCGGTGACCGTGTTTACCGACCTGGCGATCGCGGTAGTGGTGGGCGTGATCGTGTCGGCGCTGGTGTTTGCCTGGGAGCATGCCAAACATATCAATATCAATACCTATGACGATGAACAGGGCTCACGCGTTCACGAGTTGAATGGGCCGTTGTTTTTCGGTTCGGTAAAAAACTTTCTGGAGCTGTTTGATCCGAAAGATGAACCGGATGATGTCATTATCGAATTCCAGAATTCCCGGGTTGCTGATCACTCGGCGATTGAGGCGATTGATAACCTTGCAGAAAGATATATCAAGGCAGGAAAAACCCTGCACTTGAGGCATTTGAGCGAAGAATGCCGCCAGTTATTAAAAAAGGCGGGTAGCCTGGTAGAAGTTAATGTACTGGAAGATCCGCGCTACCATGTTGCGGATGACCAGATTGCCTGATTGCATTTACCGCCCGGGGATGTTCACGCTGTAGTCTGGTGCTGCGCATGCCGCTTGTCGGTGTTATAGTTTTCCGGTCACCAGGGGAGCCGGCATGACGACAGATCAAACCATATTATTCACACTGTTGTTTGTGGTATTCGTGCTGCTGATCTGGGGGCGCTTGCGTTATGACCTGGTTGCCTTCATGGCGCTGATCGCGGCGCTGGTGCTCGGTGTGGTGCCAAAAGAGCAGGCATTTTCAGGGTTTGGCCACCCGGCCACCGTTATCATTGCGCTGGTACTGATCGTCAGCAAGGGCCTGTCCAACTCCGGTGTTGTTGAACAGGTGGCCAAGCAGGTCAGCCGCTTCTCTCATTCCCTGCAAACACACATTGCCGGTATGTCCGGTATTGCGGCCGCCCTGTCTGCGGTAATGAACAATGTTGCCGCGCTGGCCTTGCTGATGCCGGTGGATATGCAGGCGGCAAACAAGGCCAAGCGCAGTCCGGCATTGACACTGATGCCGCTTTCTTTCGCCACTATTCTCGGTGGCATGATCACCCTGATCGGTACGCCGCCGAATATTATCATTGCCGAATTCCGCCAGCAGGCCACGGGGACGAGTTTTTCCATGTTCGATTTTGCGCCGGTCGGACTTGCCTGCGCAGTAGTCGGCGTATTGTTTGTTGCGACCATTGGCTGGCGACTGTTGCCGGCCAGATACAAGGAACAACAGGCAATGCAGAAACTTTTCGATGTCAGTGAGTATGTCGCAGAACTGCACGTACCGGAGGACTCTCCGGCTATTGGCCAGCGTGTGCGTGACCTTGATGCGCTGGCTGAAGAAGAGGATGTGGCTGTCATTGGCCTGATACGTCGGGGTAAACGCTTGCCTGGCCAGGCGCGGTTGTCCGAGGTGCGTGTCGGTGACATCCTGGTGGTGGAAGCGGTGCCTGAAGCGATCGACAAGATTGTTGGTGTGCTGAAGCTGGATTACCAGGCGAAGGGACAAGATACCGGTCCACTCAGCAATGAAGACATGACATTGCTGGAGGTGGTGGTCCCGGGAGGTGCGCGTATCGAGGGGCGTGCCGCCTACACGCTGCGGTTGCAGAACCGTTTCGATGTCACCTTGCTGGGTGTGTCGCGTGAGGGCAGGCAGTTTCGTCAGCGCGTGCGTACGCTGGAAATAAGAGCGGGGGATGTATTGTTACTGTTTGGTCCTGGCGAGTTGCTCGCGGAAGTCAGCAGCTGGCTGGGTACCTTGCCGCTGGCAGGTTCCGACAAACTCACACCAACCAAGCGTCACAAGGCATGGCTGGCTGCAGGCCTGTTTGCTGCAGCTATTATACTGGCCAGCGTGGGTGTGCTGTATTTGCCGGTTGCCTTGTCCATCGTGGTGGCCGCTTTTGTACTGCTGAATATCCTGCCGGCACGCCAGGTGTATGAATCAATCGAGTGGCCTGTGATTGTGTTACTGGGGTCAATGATCCCGCTCGGGGTAGCGCTTGAGAGCAGCGGCGGTACCGGCCTGGTCGCTGCAGGTATAACCGGCCTGGCCGAAGGGTATTCCCCGGTAGTGGTGCTGACGTTGTTAATGATCGTGACGATGACGCTGTCCGATGTCATGAATAATACGGCTACCGCAGTGATTGCCGCGCCGGTGGCCATGGATATTGCCAACCATCTGCAGGTGAGCCCGGACCCGTTCCTGATGGCCGTGGCGGTTGCCGCCTCCTGTGCATTTTTGACGCCCATCGGTCACAAGAACAACACCCTCGTCATGGGGCCTGGCGGTTACCGCTTTGGTGATTACTGGCGCATGGGATTACCGCTGGAAGTGCTGGTTATCGTGGTATCGATACCGATGATCGTCTGGGTTTGGCCGATGTAGCAACGGCATCACGGCTTGCAGGGTCATCCTGCTGCCGGCTTTGCCGTTGCTTCACGCTTCGTATTTGAGTGCCTCGACACTCATACACAGCTGTACATTACCCTCTACTACGGCGGTCAACTCGTCCATGCCGAAGTCGGCCCGGTTGATAGATGTGCTGGCCTTGACCAGAACCCTGCTGGCCTGGTCTATCGGTTCATCGCCCACTGCCGTCAGTTTGACATTGAAGATGACAGCTTTTGTGATTCCCCGCAGGGTGAGCTTGCCTGTCAGCACCGCCGTATTTGACCCGGTCCATTTAAAGCCATCGCTGACAAACAGCACTTCAGGGTGATTCTCGACATCAAAAAAGTGCTCGCCCATGACCATGCTTTTCACCAGCTGGCTATCGGTTTGCAGGCTGCCGGTCTTTATCAGCACCATGGTCTGGCCGTCATTATGCTCACCCGGTGCCAGCGACATCCCGCCCTGGAAGTCAGTAAAGCTGCCTTCGATTCGCGACAGTTTGCTGTCGACACAGAAACCGACCCGTGAACTGGATTTCTGGATGCGGTAGAGGTGGCCGTCCTGTGCGGCGGACAGCATGGTCTCGAGCACTGTGGTGTCGACCTTGCCATCCTTGAAGGGCGAACACAGCTCGGGCTCTTCCGCCGTCGCCAATACGGCGGTCGCGAACAGCGTGAGCAGCAGTGCAAATTGATGTAATCTTTTCAGCATGTTTTACCTCCAATCATGGCTTCACTGTTAAAGTATAACAATATAATAAAATACTTATACATGTGACATGTTGTCACAGCAAGAGTTCCTTTCAGGGTGGATGACTTTTACTACCCGCTCACAGATATATAATGTTATATATCAGTAATTTATAATGTATAGAGGGGCTGGCCGGGAAATTCCGGGGTGACGGAGGCTGGCAGAAGGGGTGCCGCCGGTACCTGTATTGAGCCTTATCCGCAGCCAGCAATCAGTGGCCTGGGTGATCTACCCGCAGGCGGGGAACAGTGCTGTCAAGAACAGTGCCCGGCGATCCGGGTGACGTATCAGGCCACCCGGTGCCGGGAAGTGGTTTGCTATTTCGAGGGTTCCAGTGAAATGGCCAGCGCCTCTGTGTACGTGACTTCAACAATATCGCCTTTCTTCAATTCTTCCAGATAGTGTTGCAGATCGGGCGAGTTCTCCAGCGAGATCTTGCGCAGTCCGCGGTCGGGGCTGAGGAAGGTGATGAACTTCTGGATGGGGTCAACAAACATGACCTCGGCACGGCGTTTTACCTGTAAACCAATCGCGCCACCGGGTTTGTCGCCTTCCGGCCTGGTCATCTTGGCGCCGCTGACTGTGGTGTCGAGGGTGGTGTTCTTGTCAACTTTTACCAGCTCCGCGATCGCGCTTCGATAATACTGGATGTCAACCACGTCACCGATCTTGACCTGTGGCAGGTTCTTCACCTGGTCGGTTACCTGGATGACGGCGATGTTGCCTTGCGGTCCCTGTATGGTCACCAGGTGTCTTTCCATGTCGACCGCCGTGACCGTGGCGGTCGCTTCAATCAGGGTGGCAGAGTTCATACCCGCCGGAGGAGGTACGCGATTGTCCGGTGACATGTCAATGTAATCCATTTCAGGATCGTTTGCGGCCATTGCAGATACCGATGTCATCAGTACCGAGCAGGCGATAAGTAACTTGATGCTTTTCATTTTGGTTCTCCCTTTTTGATGGACGTCTGATAATTGTTGTGATGCATATCCCCGGACTGTCCGGTTATGTGCGAAGTGCGGATTTCTGCTGTATTACCGCTTGTCAAGAACAGTCAGCTAGCCCACCAAGGATAGTTGAGCTTTAGCAGGCTGTCTATCTATTGGCCGGAATTTACGGATGTCAGGGCGCGCGGCGTTCTATTGTCCAGCCGGTTGTATTCCTCACATAGACAAAACGGTCATGCAGTCTGCAATCACGTGCCTGCCAGAACTCGATCTCAGTCGGCGTCACGCGGTAGCCACCCCAGAAAGAGGGTAGCGGGATTTCACCTTCGGCAAACCGGCGTTTGATCTCGTCAACCTTGGCATCCAGCAGGGACCGCGACGAAATTACCTGGCTCTGGGTCGAGGCCCAGGCGCCAATCTGACTGCCGCGCGGGCGCGATGCGAAATATTTCATGGATTCAGCCGTCGGAACTTTTTCAGCATGGCCGGTGATCTTGAGTTGCCGGCCCAGGGCAACCCACGGAAACAGCAGGCCGACCTTGTTATTGGCGGCCAGTTGTTGCGCCTTGGCACTCTCATAGTTGGTGTAGAAAACGAAGCCGGACGCGTCATAGAATTTCAGCAGCACGGTGCGGATCCATGGCTGGCAGCCTGCATCTGTGGTGGCAAGACTCATGGCGTTGGGTTCAGCGATGCCGGAATCAATAGCCTCTGCATACCAGGTTTCAAATTGCCTGATCGGATCGGGATCCAGGCTGTCGCGTTTTAGTCCTTGCGACATCCAGTGTGTGCGAAGTTCTTCGATAGTGTCAGTCATAAGGAAACAATACTTGCAGGGCAGCCGGGAATAAAGGGCGGGATCGAAATATTTTATCGATGCTGTTGCTGCGCTGTGATCGAAGCAGCGAGCTGCTCTGGCATCGCAAGAAGCAGGCCCGGGGGGCCGTTCAAACAATGAGGTTTCTGTGGTGAATCAATGGGAGATATTGTAATCAATTGAATATATTGAATAAATAATATTATCCGCGGCGGGCGGGTATTGGCCGGGGATATGTGAAAAATTGCGCTGTGCTATTACAATAGCGCGAAATATTTTTTCAGTCGTGTATTCATGAAAATCCAAGTCAGCGAACTGATCGTTAAGTATCTGGAGAAGCTGGGTATCGAGTTTATCTTCGGTATGCCCGGTGCGCATATTCTGCCGGTGTACGACAGCCTCTATCACTCCAGCGTCAACAGCGTGCTGGTCAAGCATGAACAGGGCGCGTCATTTATGGCGAGTGGTTGTGCGCGGGCATCGGGAAAAATATCGGCCTGCATCACGACCGCAGGGCCGGGTGCCACCAACCTGGTGACAGGCATTGCCAGCGCTTACGTGGACAAACAGCCAATCCTGGTTATTACCGGCGAGACCTCAACGCATATTTTTGGCAAGGGCGGCCTGCAGGAAAGTTCGGGCGAGGGCGGCAGCATAGATCAAAGTGCACTGTTCCAGGGAATTACCCGCTACCACAAGGTGGTTGAGCGTACCGATTACCTCGCCAATGTCCTGAACCAGGCATCGAAAGCATTGTTCTCTGACAGCCCGGGGCCGGTGTTGCTGAGTTTTCCTTTTAACGTTCAAAAGGAACTCGTTGATGCAGACCTGCTTGATAGCGTGATGACTGAAAAACCATCCTATGTCATGTATGAGAACATCCAGTCGATCAATGCCTTGACGGACATGATTATGGAAGCGCGAAATCCGGTGATTGTTGCGGGTTACGGCTGTATAAAATCAGGCGCACAGGAGCTGGTGTCCGAGCTGAGTGATTCGCTGAATATTCCGGTGACCAGCAGCATGAAGGGAAAGGGCGTGATCAGCGAGCAGTCTGCGCTGTCGCTCGGCAGCCTCGGGGTTACCTCGACCGGTTACGCCTACAAGTATATTGTTGATAATGCCGATGCCATTATTTTCCTGGGGGCGGGCTTTAATGAACGCACCAGTTACCTGTGGGATAAAACCCTGCTTGAAAACAAGAAAATCGCACAGATAGACAGTAACCCGGAACAGTTACAGAAGGTCTTCAAGGCCGATGTGGCGATCACTGCTGATATCAAGGCGGCACTCACGGGTGTTTTGAATAACCTTGATGCCCAGGGCGTGGATCGCGATGCAGTACGCAAGCACATTGCGGCGAATGATTCGGTTGAAAAGCGTGATGCCGGCAGCAGTGAAGTCTTCCAGTCCGGTTTTGTGCTGGTAGAAAAATTTTTCAAGCGGCTGGAAAAGAAGTTTGAAAAAGACCTGGTCGTGTTCGATGACAACATGATTTTTGCGCAAAACTTTTTTAATGTCTCCGCCGGTAACCGCTTTTATCCAAACTCCGGAATCTCTTCGCTGGGGCATGCGATTCCAGCGGCCATTGGTGCGCGTTTTGCCGAGCACAAGCCAACCATAGCCATCATCGGTGACGGTGGTTTCCAGATGTGTTGCATGGAGCTGATGACGGCGGTTAATTATGATCTGCCGATCACCGTGGTGATGTTC
>JAOUCV010000280.1 GCA_029859555.1 Gammaproteobacteria bacterium | reverse complement strand
GTCAGTCATCAGCAACGACACGGATGTGGACGGGCCTGTAGCGCTCGTGCTGTTTGGTATTGTAACAACACCCGCTAACGGAACTGCGACTGTTTCGGGTAACAACGTCATTTACACACCTAATCCTGACTTTTACGGTACGGACAGCTTCACTTATCAGGTAACAGATGGTCTTGATACGGTTACTGGCACGGTAGACATTAGCATTAACCCGGTGAATGATGTGCCGGTTGCCGAGCCCGACAGCTACACAATGGATGAAGATGCGGCCAATGTCGTGTTATCGGTTATCAGTAATGACACCGATATTGATGGGCCAGTGGCGCTTGCATTGGTCGGCGTTATCACCGCACCGACAAATGGTGCCTACACCATTAACGGGAATACGGTGGTCTATACGCCGAATCCGGACTTCTTTGGTGCCGACAGTCTGACCTACCAGGTAACCGATAGTGTTGATGCGGTCATTGGAAGCGTTAGTATCACAGTCACCAGCATTAATGATGCACCGGTACTTGATCTGGATGCAGATGACAGTTCCGGTGTTACCGGTAGTGGTAATCTCATATCACACACTGAAAACATCCCGTCACCAATCGCGAATGGACCAAGCATTGTTGATGTGGACGGTGTGTTGTCCACACTGGTGATTTCGATAGACAATGCCGTTCCTGGACAGGACCAGCTGGAATTTGCGTCAGGCTATAGCTTGCCGCCCGGGATGTCGGCAACACCGCTGCCAGCGACGTCATTGACCCTGACCAGCGACGTCAGTGCTACTTTTGAATTTGTAAATGCGCTGTCAGCGGTTCAGTTTAACGTTACTTCAGATACACCTGATACGGACACCGTCAGGACTATATCGGTTACACCGACGGACAATTCTGGTTTACAGGGTAACACTGCAGTCACCCTGGCGAGTGTGACGGCCATTAATGATCTGCCGCAGGCGGTGACTGACGATTACTCCATCAATGAAGATATATCGAATACGCTGCTGCCGGTGTTTGATAATGATTTTGATGTGGATGGCCCTGGTGCGCTGGTATTCGATGGCATTGCAACAGATCCGGCTAATGGCACGGCGAGCGTATTTGGCAGCATGGTTTCCTACACGCCGAATACCGACTTTTTTGGTGATGACAGCTTTACCTACCAGATCAGTGACGGGGAGGACGTCAGCTTCGGCACGGTAAATATTACGGTTAACCCGGTTAATGATGCGCCGGCTCTTGACCTGGACAGTGCTGCGGCAGGAATCGACAGCACTGTTACCTATAGCGAGGGCCAGCCTCCGGTCGCAATTACCAATGCTGCCACGATAACCGATATTGATAGTAGTGCCGCCAGCGGTGCGGTCATTGTATTGGTTAACCCGAGGGTTGGAGACAGCCTGTCGATAGCCGGTGGATCGGCATCACTGGCTGCGCAGGGGATCACTGTAACCGGTCAAACAGCTAACCAGCTTATACTTTCAAGTTCACCGGCAGTTGCCTTTGCGAATTATGAAGCTGCGTTTGACAGTACACTATTTGTTAACGACACCGATAATCCGGGTCCCGAGCAACGCAAAGTAGTGTTTGTGGTCACCGATGCCGAGGGCGATTCAAGCACCACCGCAGAGGCGGTCATTAATCTGGACCTGATTAACGATCCGCCGACACTCGATCTGGACACCAATACAAGTGGTACGGGGTTCACCGGTACCTTTGAAGCGGGCAAACCCTATGGCGGGCGTCCGGTAGTCGATGCCAGTGTTACCATTACGGATGACGGTGCCAGCCTGTCGGGGGCAAGTGTAACGCTCAACAACCCGCAGCCGGGAGACGCACTGAGCATCGTCGGTGAGCTGCCAGCCGGTATTGTGCTGGATGCTGCATCGAACGTCTCAAGCATTATCCTGGGCGGGACCGGCAGTGTTGGAGATTATGAGGCTGCAATCGCCTCGGCACGTTTCGATAACAGTTCTGTTGATCCTGCAGGAACTGCGCGTGAGCTATTGGTCAGTATTACCGATGATGGCCTGTTGTCCGCATCCGCTACCGCGATGCTCCAGGTTGAATTTGCTCCGGTTATTGATCTGAATGGCAGTGACGAAGCAGGTGAGGGCCATCTGGTAAGGCTCGCAACTGCTGGGGCAGTGCCAGTGGCCGTGGTTGACAGCGATGTGCGTGTCATCGATAGCGACAGCCAGCAGATCACTTCCATAGTTGTAGAGCTGCAGGAACCGGCGCCAGGCGACAACCTGTACATCGATGCAGCGAATCTGCCAACGTTAGCGTCGATGGGTATAAGTGTGGCTAGTCGTTCCACGCCGGGCAGCATTACACTGACACTGACCGGTCTGGCAGATTCGATTGACTACGCCAGTGCACTGACTTACATCCTTATGAATAACGCCCTCGAGGTGCCGGATTCAAGGGCCCGGATCATATCTTTTACTGCTACCGATGACGTATATCTTGCCGGACGGGAATCGTTTACCCGCGTCGCTATCAGCAGTAGTTTTGCAGTTGATTTTGAACCGATGTCTGAAATCGCGCTCGCTGACAGTGACCTGACGTTTACAGTGAACATTGCCAATGTCGAAGGTGCAGATCTGCCGAATGTAGTGGCCACCATGGTATTTGATGAAAACTCGTTCATTATGGCAATTGATGCGGCGGATCTCGACTGGGATTGCGGTGATTTCGAGGCCGGAGTGAACCCGACTGTTATCTGTCGTCGCAACAATCTCGCCGCAGGTGCGTCTACAAGTGTTGACGTGACGATACTGACGCCAGTCGAGTCCCGACGCATCATCACCAGCGCAGTCGTTGTGAACAGTGATCCAGCAGCAGGTACCGGTACTGCGTCGCAGGAAACGCTGGTTGTGGATTTCCTGACTAATGGATTTCAGAATGGTGAGAAGATTATAGATTCACCTCAGGCCGTAGATGCGGATTTCGGTAGCACCGTCGCATTGTTCGAAGATTTGCTGTTTGTTGGCGCGCCAGAAGATCCGGATGCGGGTGGCGTTGCGAGTGGTACGGTTTCATTGTTCCGTCATACCGGGGGAGGCTGGACGCGTGTACAGCTGAATGGTGCGGACAAGCTGGAAAAACCAGGGTTACATGGAATAGACCAGTTTGGTTTTGCACTTGCGTGGGATGGTAGTCAACTTGTGGCCTCGGCTCCGGGTGCAGGTGAAGCGTATATATACGATGTGGAGTTCACTGCTGCCTATAGCGCCACACTTACCGGGCAACAACTTGTAAACAGTGGTGCCGCAACTGATGATCAATTTGGCTATGCGGTTGCGCTGGACAGGAATCGCCTGGTGGTTTCTGCGCCAATGGCAGATGGATCAGTTGCAGATACCGGTCGTGCGCACATTTTTACCAATGATGGTATCAGCTGGTCTGAAACCCAGGTTCTGGATACAGAAGGGTTACCAGCCGGCGTCATGGGCTTGCTGCAATTCCAGCGTTTTGGCCACTCAGTTGCATTGGATGGTAATACACTGGCGGTTGGTATACCTCAGGATTTTGGCTCGATACCTGAGGATGCCGGCAGAGTGCTGGTTTATG
>JAOUCV010000279.1 GCA_029859555.1 Gammaproteobacteria bacterium | reverse complement strand
TTTTTGGCAGTTAAATATTTTATACATCTTTGTTGGTAACCAAGCAAACCGAGAGGGGAGTCAGGCGAAATGTCCAAGGAAAAATTTGAACGCACCAAGCCGCACGTAAACGTTGGAACGATCGGTCACGTTGACCATGGCAAGACGACGTTAACCGCGGCGATCACGAAAGTGATGGCTGAGGTAAATGGTGGTGAGGTCAAGGCCTTCGACCAGATTGACAATGCGCCGGAAGAACGCGAGCGCGGCATTACGATTGCGACCTCCCACGTGGAATACGAGTCACCTGCGCGTCACTACGCACACGTTGACTGTCCGGGACACGCCGACTACGTCAAGAACATGATCACGGGTGCTGCACAGATGGACGGTGCGATTCTGGTGTGTTCTGCAGCAGACGGCCCGATGCCACAGACCCGTGAGCACATTTTGCTGTCTCGTCAGGTGGGTGTGCCTTATATATTGGTGTACATGAACAAGGCTGACCAGGTGGATGACGCCGAGTTGCTGGAGCTGGTGGAGATGGAGATTCGTGAGCTGCTGGACAGCTACGATTTCCCGGGTGATGACACCCCGATTGTGACCGGTTCTGCGCTGAAGGCGCTGGAAGGCGACAGCAGTGACATTGGCGTACCGTCGATCATCAAGCTGGTTGAAGAGATGGACAAGTACATTCCGGAGCCGGAACGTGCCGTTGACGGTGATTTTCTGATGCCGGTTGAGGACGTATTCTCTATTTCGGGTCGCGGCACGGTGGTAACCGGTCGTATCGAGCGCGGTATCGTCAAGGTAGGCGAAGAGATCGAGATCGTTGGTATCAAGGAGACGGCGACAACGACGTGTACCGGGGTTGAGATGTTCAGGAAGTTGCTGGACGAAGGTCGTGCCGGTGACAACGTGGGTGTATTGCTGCGTGGTACCAAGCGTGAAGAGGTTGAGCGTGGCCAGGTGCTGGCGAAGCCGAAGTCTATTACGCCGCATACCAAGTTTGAGTGTGAGGTATATATTCTGAGCAAGGATGAGGGTGGTCGTCATACGCCGTTTTTCAGTAACTACCGTCCGCAGTTTTATTTTCGCACCACCGACGTAACGGGTGCGTGTGATCTGCCGGAAGGAGTTGAGATGGTGATGCCGGGTGACAACATCAAGATGACGGTGTCGCTGATTGCACCGATTGCGATGGAAGACGGGCTGCGCTTTGCGATTCGCGAAGGTGGCCGCACGGTGGGTGCCGGTGTGGTATCCAGGATTATTGAATAAAAGGGTGTAGGAGCGGATCTCGTCCGCGATTGATTTAGGCGCCGGTTTGCCGGCAAACATCAAGATAATTGAGTTAAATTAAATATGAGCAACCAGAGAATCCGGATCCGTCTCAAGGCCTTCGATCATCGACTCATAGACCAGTCGGCGGCAGAAATAGTTGAGACAGCCAAGCGCACCGGTGCGCAGGTTCGCGGGCCAATCCCGCTGCCAACCCGCAAGGAGCGTTTTACCGTGCTGATTTCTCCGCATGTCAACAAGGATGCGCGTGACCAGTACGAGATTCGGACGCACAAGCGCCTGATGGATATCGTGGATCCGACAGACAAGACTGTCGATGCGCTGATGAAGCTGGATCTTGCTGCAGGCGTAGATGTTCAGATCAAACTGAATTAATTGGACCAGACAATGACTATCGGAATAATAGGACGCAAAGCGGGCATGACACGCATCTTCAGGGAAGATGGTGTCTCGGTACCTGTAACAGTGCTTTCGGTTGAGCCAAACCGGGTGACACAGTTGAAGACTGTGGAAACCGATGGTTACCGGGCAATGCAGGTGACGACCGGGTCACGCCGCGCATCACGCGTTACCAAACAGATGGCCGGGCACTATGCCAAGGCAGGCTCAGAAGCAGGTCGTGGCCTGTGGGAGTTCCGCTTTGAGGATGGTGAAGGTGAAGAAATTGAAGTTGGCAACGAGATCAAGGTTGAGATCTTTGAAGAAGGCCAGAACGTTGATGTAACCGGTACCTCCATCGGTAAAGGTTATGCCGGTGTTATCAAGCGCCACAATTTTCACATGCAGGATGCCACTCACGGTAACTCGATTTCGCATCGTGCGCCGGGCTCAATCGGACAGTGTCAAACACCCGGACGCGTGTTCAAGGGCAAGAAGATGGCAGGCCACATGGGTAATGTGAAGCGCACCACGCAGAATATTGAAGTTGTGCGGGTAGACGCAGAGCGTAACCTGCTGCTGGTAAAGGGTGCAGTGCCTGGCTCAAAAGGCGGCGATGTCATTATTCGTCCGGCAGTGAAGGGAGCGAAATAATGGAATTGCAACTGCAGGGTTCGGGTTCTGTAAAAGTCTCGGACGAGACCTTTGGACAGGAATTCAAGGAAGCGCTGGTTCACCAGGTGGTTACTGCCTGTATGGCGGGAACACGCGCCGGTAACTCGCAGCAGAAGAGTCGTTCTGATGTGCGTGGTGGCGGTATCAAGCCGTGGCGTCAAAAGGGTACCGGTCGTGCGCGTTCCGGTACTATCCGCAGTCCGATCTGGACCGGTGGTGGTACCACGTTTGCTTCCAGGCCCCGCGATTACACGCAAAAAATCAATCGCAAGATGTACCGGGCGGCGATGTGCTCGATACTTTCAGAGCTGGTCCGGCAGGAGCGACTGGTTGCCGTTGACGATTTTGGTGTGACTGCACCGAAGACAAAAGAACTGGCCGGAAAACTGAATGATCTCGGGCTGCAAAAAGTGCTTATCGTTATGGATGATCCGGATGAAAACCTGTACCTTGCTGCACGCAACCTCCCGGGTGTGGCTGTTTGCGATGCAGGCAGTGCTGATCCGGTCAGCCTGGTAGGTTTTGACAAGGTGCTGATGAGCAAAGGCGCCCTTGAGAAAATAGAGGAGCGCCTGTCATGAACCAGGAACGAATCATGAAGGTTTTGATCGCACCAATCGTCTCTGAAAAGAGTACCCGACTGGCTGACCAGAACCGTCAGTTTGTCTTCAAGGTCGTCAAGGATGCCAGCAAGCCGGAAGTTCGCAAGGCAGTTGAGCTCATGTTTGACGTCAAGGTTGACGCCGTACAGATTGCCAACGTTAGCGGCAAGGTCAAGCGTTTCGGCGGGGCACTAGGCAAGCGCTCTGACTGGAAGAAGGCTTTTGTGACCCTGGCAGAAGGCCACGACATTAATTTTATGGGAGCGGAGTAAGTCGCAGTCATTTGCGCACTTCGTTTGAAAGGAAAAGAAAATGCCACTGATTAAAGCCAAACCAACATCACCGGGACGCCGCTTTGTAGTACAGGTGACGACACCGGGATTGCACAAGGGCAAGCCGCATGCTGCACTGCTGGCACCGAAATCCAGTTCCGGTGGACGCAATAATGCAGGGCGGATTACCACGCGCCATCGCGGTGGTGGCCATAAACAGCGTTACCGGGTTATTGACTTCAAGCGTGACAAGAACGGCGTGCCGGCAAAGGTTGAGCGTATCGAATACGATCCGAACCGTTCTGCGCATATCGCCCTGCTGTTGTTTGCTGATGGCGAACGTCGCTATATCCTGGCTCCCAGG
>JAOUCV010000030.1 GCA_029859555.1 Gammaproteobacteria bacterium | reverse complement strand
GCAGCCGCCGCTTGGGCGACTGCGCAATCTTGGTCTGTCGCTGGCGAACCGTTCCGGAACCGTCAGGCAACTGTTTATGCGTCATGCGACGGGCTTGAGTGGTGATCTGCCGGCACTTGCGGCGGCAACCGAGGAAGCTTCTACATCTAATTGATCTGATTAATTTTATCCCCGGGTGCCTGTATCTGCGTATGGCGACGGCCGGCCGCAACAGGCTATTTAACCCTGCCGGAATATGGCGCTCGGCTGCAGGCAGGAGTATATTCTTGCCTCAACATAATACTGCTGCAGGAGAGGGTACCCGGGCCACGGCCATCGGGGATCGCCGAAGGCGCAACACGCTCGGAAACGCTCAGGCAAAAGGACTGTGGCAGTAGTTGACTCTGGAGAGAGGTCGTTCCGCGACCCACCGAAGGGGATAGGCCTGTACCGCTTGCGGTGCTCGCCCAATCTCTCAGGTCACCGGACAGAGGGGCGACGGTTGGCGCAAGCTGCCGTCGCCTTTTTTATGGGTGACGATAGGCGCTCTATCAGAAAATTTAACGGGATTAAAAACACATGGCCAACAGAACTCCCCTGTATGACGAGCACGTTGCGGATGGCGGCAAGCTGGTCGATTTTGCCGGATGGGATATGCCGATTAACTACGGCTCACAGCTTGAAGAGCACAACCAGGTACGTAACGATGCGGGTATGTTTGATGTTTCGCATATGACCGTGGTTGATCTGACCGGTGAGCGCACCCGTGAGTTTCTGCGCTACCTGCTGGCGAATAATGTCGATCGACTGAAGGATAGCGGCAAGGCGCTGTATGGCTGCATGCTGAATGAGTCCGGTGGTGTCATAGATGACCTGATTGTTTATTTTCTGCGCGATGATTTTTTCCGCATGGTGGTTAATGCCGGTACCCACGACAAGGATATTGCATGGCTGGAGAAACAGGCGCCTGCTTTTGGTGTCACCGTTACTGAACGCCCGGAGCTGGCGATGATTGCCGTGCAGGGACCGAATGCGCGTGACAGGACATTACCGTTGCTGAGTGATGCGGCGCGTGCGGCGGCCTGTGAGTTGAAGCCGTTCTTCGGCGCATTTGACGGCGAATGGTTTATCGCCCGTACCGGTTATACCGGTGAAGACGGTTTCGAAATTGTTTTGCCGGCTGATGCCGCCGCGACGTTCTGGCAACAGCTGCGTGCTGCCGGTGTCAAGCCGACCGGGCTGGGTGCGCGCGATACGTTGCGCCTGGAGGCCGGTATGAACCTGTATGGCTCGGACATGGATGAATCCATCAGTCCGCTGGAAGCAGCGCTGAGCTGGACAGTTGCCTGGGAGCCCGCCGAGCGTGACTTTATCGGGCGTGCCGCGCTGGAGCAGCAACGCAAGCAAGGCGTCACACAGAAACTGGTTGGATTGCTGCTGGAAGGCAAGGGTGTGTTGCGCAATCATCAGAAGGTGATGGCCGGGGACTTTGGTGAAGGCGAGATTACCAGTGGCAGCTTTTCGCCGACACTGCAACGCGCCATTGCATTCGCACGTGTACCGAAGGATACCGGTGATACCTGCCAGGTAGATATACGTGGCAAGCTGTTGACGGCGCGCGTGGTCAAGCCACCATTTGTGCGTAACGGCGAAGCGCAGATAGATCTTTGAACGACGACATTATCACGACTGAAAAAGCGAGGAAATCATGAGCAATATACCTGTTGAGCTGAAGTATGCGAAAACCCACGAATGGGCACGTACCAACGATGACGGCTCGGTAACGGTCGGTATCTCGGACACTGCGCAGGACCAGCTGGGCGACATGGTGTTTATTGAGGTGCCGGAAGTCGGTGCAACCGTCACAGCCGAGGAAGCGTGTGCCGTGGTCGAGTCCGTCAAGGCGGCCTCGGATGTGTATGCGCCTGTTGGCGGCAAGATTGTGGAAGTCAATGAAGGTCTGGCGGACAGCCCTGAGACGGTTAATAATGATGCCTATGGCGAGGGCTGGATCTTTCGCATTGAACCTTCGGATGCCGGCGAGCTGGGTGCCCTGATGGATGCCGACGGCTACACCGGCTTCCTGGCCGCTGAAGACCACTAACCTATTTGAACCTGACAAGTAAAACTAACTGCTATGCCATTCATTCCCCATTCAGAAACCGACGTCCGCGAAATGCTGGCCACTATTGGCAGTGACAGTATCGAGGAACTGTTCGACGAAATTCCCGACAGCCTGCGCACGGGCAAACTCTCCGGTGTACCGGAGGGTATGATCGAGCAGGAAATTACCCGTCTCATGATGCAGCGTGCGGAAGCGGATGGTCGCCCGCTGTGCTTTATGGGTGCCGGCGCCTACGATCACCACATACCGGCTGCGGTCTGGGAAATTACCACCCGTGGAGAATTTTACAGCGCCTATACGCCCTACCAGGCTGAAGCCAGCCAGGGAACGCTGCAGCTGATTTACGAATATCAGACCATGATGGCGCAGCTTACCGGGCTGGATGTGTCGAATGCCTCCCTCTATGACGGGGCTTCCGGTCTCGCTGAAGCAGTGCTGATGGCGGTGCGTGCCAATCGCAAATCCAAATCACGTCGTATCCTGATACCGACTACGGTGCACCCGTACTATCGTCAGACCACGCATACCATTGTTAACAACCAGAAGATCGAACTGGTTGAAGTGCCGTACTGTCCTGAGGGTGGCAACACGCTGGCAGAGGCGCTGAAGCAATATGAAGGTGAGGATATTGCTGCGCTGGTGATCCAGCAGCCCAACTTTTTCGGCATCCTTGAAGACGTGGATATACTGACGGACTGGGCGCACGCGCAGGGTGCGCTGGTCATTGGTGTCGCCAACCCGATAGCCATGGCGTTGCTGAAACCGCCGGGTGCCTGGGGAGTCAAGGGTGCTGACATTGCCTGTGGTGAAGGTCAGCCGCTGGGTGTGCCGATGATGGGTGGTGGACCCTACTTTGGTTTCATGTGCTGCAAGCAGGAATTCGTCCGGCAGATGCCGGGGCGCATCGTCGGACGCACCGTTGATCGTGATGACGTTGTTGGTTACACGCTGACCTTGCAGGCGCGCGAACAGCATATCCGTCGTTCCAAGGCGACTTCCAACATTTGTACCAACCAGGGTCTGCTGGTAACAGCGGCCACCATTCATATGTCACTGCTGGGTGCCGAGGGGCTGAAGCGCGTCGCGCAGGCCTGCCATGCCAATGCCCGCAAACTGGTGGATGCGCTGACCGCGAGTGAATATGTCGAGCCGGTTTTCAAGCGTCCGTATTTTCATGAAACCGCACTGCGTTTTTCGCTGCCGCTGGATAACGTCATGCGACCGTTGAATGCGCATAATATCCTGCCGGGTTATGCGCTGCAGCAGGATTATCCCGAGCTGGCTGACACCCTGCTGGTATGTGCCACCGAGACGCGCACAGATGCGGACATCGAAATGTATGCTGATCATCTGGGCCGAATCATCAAGACACAGACTGCGGCGGGTTGCCCGGTCAAACCGAAGATGGCCTGAGGGCCGGTCTCTAAACAACTGCTAACAGGGGAAAACAATGGCAACAGTGACTTTACAAGGCAACACTTTCAATACCAATGGCGATCTGCCGGCAGTCGGTAGTGCTGCGCCCGAATTTCATCTGGTTGACGGCAAGCTGGATGATGTTCGTCTCGCTGACTACAGTGGCAAGAAGCTTATTCTGAATATCGTCCCCAGCCTGGATACACCGACCTGCGCGACCTCCACCAGGGCATTTAATGAAAAGGCCGGTAGTCGTGATGATGTGCTGGTGCTGGTGGTGTCTGCGGATCTGCCGTTTGCACAGGGTCGTTTCTGTACCACGGAAGGCATCGGCAATGTTGCGCCGCTGTCGATGATGCGTACCCGTGCCTTTGCAAAAGATTACGGCGTACTGATGACTGACGGACCGCTGGCCGGTATTACTGCACGCGCAGTGGTGGTAATCAGTGAGGACGGCAAGGTGCTGTATACCCAGCTGGTACCCGAGATTGCCGACGAACCCGACTACGACGCGGCACTGGCAGCGTTATAAATAAAACCGGATTAACACGTCATGCTTATATTTGAACAATCACACGTCGGCCGACGTGCGCTCGCCCAGGCACCCATGCAGGAAGCCGATATTTCGGACATACCCGCCGATATGCTGCGTACCGATGTGCCCGGCCTGCCGTCCACTTCCGAATTACAGGTGGTACGGCACTTCACGCGCCTGTCGCAGAAGAATTTTTCCATCGATACCCAGTTCTATCCACTGGGTTCCTGCACCATGAAATACAATCCACGTGCCTGCAATACGCTGGCCATGTTGCCGGGTTTCCTGGCTCGCCACCCGCTGGCGCCGGAATCCATGGGGCAGGGCTTTCTGGCCTGTATGTACGATCTGCAGGAGATACTGAAAGAGGTTACCGGTATGCAGGCCGTCACCATGACACCGATGGCCGGTGCGCAGGGTGAGTTTACCGGTGTGGCGATGATTCGTGCCTACCATGATGCCAATGGTGACAGCGAGCGTACCGAGATCCTGGTTCCGGATGCGGCGCATGGCACCAACCCGGCAACTGCCGTTATGTGTGGCTACAAGGTGCGCGAGATCCCGACCGATGCACAGGGTGATGTCGACCTGGAGGCGCTGAAGCAGGCCGTTGGCCCGCAGACGGCCGGTATTATGCTGACCAATCCTTCCACGCTTGGCGTATTTGAACGCCGCATTGAAGAGATTGCTGCGCTGATTCACGAGGCTGGCGGCCTGCTCTACTACGATGGCGCCAACCTGAATGCGATTCTTGGCAAGGTGCGTCCCGGCGATATGGGTTTTGATGTTATTCATATGAACCTGCACAAGACCTTCTCCACACCGCATGGCGGTGGTGGCCCGGGTGCCGGCCCGGTTGGTGTGAGCAAGCGGCTGGAGCCGTTTATGCCGCTGCCGATTGTCGGTTATGACGGTGACCAGTATTACTGGATAACCGAAGCCGTACGTCCACAGAGCATTGGCCGTCTGTCTGCCTTTATGGGTAATGCCGGTGTGTTGATGCGCGCCTATATCTATGCGCGGATGCTTGGACGTGAAGGCATGCACCGGGTGGCGGATTACGCCACACTGAATGCCAACTACCTGATGGCGAGGCTGACCGCAGCCGGTTTTGACGTGGCCTTTCCGGGACGGCGTGCCACGCATGAATTTATCGTCACTCTGAAGCGCCAGCAAAAAGAACTGGGTATTACCGCCATGGACTTTGCCAAGCGTCTGCTGGACTATAATTTTCATGCGCCAACCACTTACTTCCCGTTGCTGGTTCCCGAGTGTCTGCTGATTGAACCGACCGAGACCGAGACCAGGGAAGAGCTGGACGCGTTCGTGGAGGCAATGATCAGGATTCAGCAAGAGGCCGAGAACAGTCCGGAACTGCTGAAGGAAGCACCGCATACGCGGCCGGTCAGGCGCCTTGACGAGGTGCGTGCTGCCAAGCAGCTGGATCTCGCCTGGAGCGGTGCAGCCGAATAAACCACGCTTCATGAGTTGCAGCGGATATGGCGACTGACCCAGGCAATACCGGCATTCGCCGGCTGATCAAGGCATCTGGCTATTCCATGCAGGGACTGGCAGCCGCGTTTCGTCACGAGACGGCCTTCAGGCAGGAGCTGGCAATTACCGTGCTGCTGCTGCCGCTGGCGCTGTGGCTGGGGCAAACAGGGCCGGAGCGTGCGCTGCTGATTGCGGTGTGGATGCTGGTGCCGCTGTTCGAGCTGATGAATTCTGCCATCGAGGCGGTGGTTGACCGCATCGGCCCGGAGCAGCATGAATTATCCGGTCGCGCCAAGGATATCGGCTCGGCCGCGGTGCTGGTGGCGCTGGTGAATGCCGCCGTGGTGTGGCTTTTAATTCTGGTTTTCTGATTTAAAGACTACAATACAGGCCAGAGACGACACCCGGTTTTTGTAGGAGCGGACCTCGTCCGCGATCATATTGATTCGGCAATTATCGCGGCCGAGGTCTGCTCCTACACTACAATCTTCCTCAATATGTTCTCAACATCAAGGTAACCACAATATGTCAGCACTCATCTGCGGTTCATTTGCCTATGACACTATCATGGTGTTTCAGGACAAGTTCAAAAATCACATCCTGCCGGACAAGGTACACATGCTGAACGTGTCGTTTTACGTGCCTGATATGCGCCGTGAGTTCGGCGGCTGCGCCGGCAATATCGCTTACAACCTGCGCCTGCTCGGTGGCAAGCCGTTGCCGATGGGCACCGTCGGCAGTGATTTTTCTCCCTACGCGGACTGGATGGACCAGGTCGGTATTGACCGTACCCACGTTACCGAGGCCGACGGCCGTTATACCGGGCAGGCCTATATCACCACGGATCTGGACGACAACCAGATAACCGCCTTTCATCCCGGCGCCATGGATGCCTCGCACCAGAACCGCGTCAGCGATGCTGCCGATGTGAGCATCGGTATTCTTTCACCCGACGGTCGCCAGGGAATGCTCGAGCATGCCAGCCAGTTTGCCGAGGCCGGGATACCCTTTATCTTCGATCCGGGGCAGGGTCTGCCGATGTTTGACGGCGATGAGCTGAAGCGTTTTATTGAAAAGTCCACCTGGGTCAGCGTCAATGATTATGAACTGCAGATGCTGCAGCAACGTACCGGTCTGTCGCCACATGAAATCGCGGAGCGTGTCGACGCGCTGATTGTGACGCTGGGCGCAGAAGGTTCGCACATCTATACCGACAAGCAGCGTTTGGACATACCGCCCGCAAAAGTTGGTGAACTGAGTGACCCGACCGGTTGCGGCGATGCCTATCGCGGCGGCCTGCTGTTTGGCCTGATGAATGACCTCGATTGGGAAACCACCGGTCGCATTGCCGCGCTCATGGGCGCCATCAAGATTGAAAAGCATGGCACCCAGAACCATCGCTTTACCCAGGATGAGTTCCGTGCACGTTTCCAGGAAAGTTTTGACAGGGCGTTACCCTGATTCTGTCGTTATGAAAAACAACTTCCGGCCTGTTCTGATGATGTGTTGCGGAGAATAGTTATGAGCTTATCAAGTTTGTCCCGGTTTTTAAGGGTGGTACTGTTCAGCCTGTTGGTGGGGGTGGCAGGCAAGGCGCTGGCAGAAGATGACCTTGGCAAGTCGCTGTTTCTGGTTGATGAGTCCAACCGCGTGGTTGCCGTCAATGCAGAAACCGGACAGTTCTTTGATCTTGTTCTGAGTGCCAAGGAGCGCATTCAGGACCGTTACATTGGCAATCGTGTTGCTGTCCTGATCACCAACCAGCGTTTTGCCGGGGTAGGGTCCTACCCGTCAGGCTGGAGCAGCCAGCGCAGAAAGGCGGGTGAAAAAATCGTCAGTGCTGAGGCGGTCGATTATTCCGCCCTGGTAGTTACCTCGGATCGTATTCTTACCTTTAATGGCAAGAGTGGCGCCTGGTCGCAGAAGCGACGCTAGCTGTAGTGAGATCAAGAAACGGCAAGCGCATTTAGCCCGATGGCTGGTTCCGGAACAGCATCAGTCACCCTTCTTCAGCAATTCAGCAAGCCCGGCCAGGGGATTATGTGTTACGGAAGCACTGTCCTTGCCGCTGGTGTCAGTGTTGCCCTTGCTCTCGCCGTCAAGGTAACGGGCGTGTTCATTGTCATGGCAGTACAGGCATAACAGTTCCCAGTTGCTGCCATCATCGGGGTTGTTGTCGTGGTTGTGGTCGCGGTGATGTACGGTTAACTCTTGCAGGTTTTCACGGCTGAATTCCCGTGAGCAGCGTCCGCAAACCCAGGGGTACATTTTCAGCGATTTTTCCCGGTAGTCCTGTTCACGGTTGCTGCGGTTACGGTGTGCGTTGGCAACAATTTCGTCGAGTTTATTGCTATCGGATGTGGTTGTTTTTTTTGGCATATTTGCAACTCCGCTGCGGCTTCATTGTGCGTCTGTCCGGTCCTGTATCTGTGCCTCGACACGGCTCTCAAGTGAGGGTACCAGTATGATGCGGTATTTCTTGAAATCCTTGTTTAATATGGATTTTACAACCCATATACCGACCGGTATCGTAACCAGCATACCGCCAATCTGCACCCAGGAATAGACGACCTCGTCTGCGGTGCCTGTCGCTGCGCCAAACAGGCCAAACAGCAGTCCGAGTGCAAACCCTGCCAGTCCGCCAAATAGCGCTACTCTCCATGTCAGGCTCCACCAGATTTTAATGGCGTATCCCCAGGTAACCTGTATTTCTTCCACGGTATCACTCCTTCGGGTGATGGTGTGCCGTTATTTTTTGATGTGTTTGATATAACGCGGCAGGTCGATTTGTTGCAGTTGCATTGATTCGCCATCAATGCTGAAGCGGTTACCCGTTTCCTCAACCGTGAAGATGCAGCGCACTTCGCCGCGCCAGTCGATTGGTAGCGGAGCATGGTCGCGGTAGGTGAATATGTTGTTGATCAGATCGCCGCCCTTGATGACGCAGGGGCATTCCGGTAACTCGCCCTGTGTTTCAATCTCCCTGATGGTCAGATTAACGGCCTGTGTCCACAGGCTGTCTTCAATGGCGCCTTCCATTTCCTGTAACAGTTGTACCTGGGAGAAGTGCAGGCTGATTTCATTACCAGACTGCGTGATGGATTGCAGTTGTGCGCCGGGTATTTGCAGGACGTTGCTTGTATCGCTCATGGCTTGCTCGTTGTTCAGGTTTTTGTCAGTGAAAGGATGAATGTTTCCTTGTCTGCAAGCGCCGCACCACAGGTGTTGCCTTTGCATATATAGGCTACGGCATCGCCTTGTACCACACGCACCGACAGTGCGCCGGGCAGCTGCTGTGCCGTTGCCGGAATGGTAAGCGTGAAACGTCGCGGTGCATAGGGCTGTGCGGCCTGTTTTTGCCAGTCGCTGATGGCCGGTTCTGCGCCGCGGATTATGACAGTCTGGCCCGGATACAGGGTTTCTTCCAGTGCCACCAGCAGGCTGGCGTGTCCATGTGGCATGCTTTCGATGCCCGACCAGCTGGACTTCAGTGTGTTCTCTGCAGCGGCCAGGTAGCGCGTATCACCAAGCAGGTGACCGAGGCGGCCGAGTATCCTGGCGGCAATGCCGTTACCGGAGGGCGTGGCTTCGTCATGATTGGGTTTCGGGCGCTGTATCAAGGCTTCATGATCATCAGAAGTGAAGAAAAATCCACCGCTCTCGTCAGCGAAATGCGCCAGCACAACCTCGGCCAGTTCAATGGCGAAGTCCAGGTCAGCGTCGCGCCAGCGTACCTGCAGTAACTCAAGGATGCCGTCGATGAGGTAGACATAATCATCCAGGTAGGCATTCAGCCGCGCACGACCGTCCTTGCAGCTTGCCAGCAGGCGACCGTCTCTCCACAGTGTGCTGCGGATGAAGTCGAGTGCACGTTCGGCAGACCCGGCCCAGGACGGTTCATCAAGATGGCGCGCAGCGATTGCCATACCGCGAATCATCAGGCCATTCCAGCTGGTGAGGATCTTGTCGTCGCGTCCCGGCGGGATGCGTTGTTCGCGCAATTCCAGCAGTTTTACACTGACCCGGTGAATCGCCTGTTCGATTTCCTGTGTATCGAGCGAGAATTCGGCAGCGAGTTCGGCCGTGCTGCAATAGACATGCAGGTTCCACTTGCCTTCAAAGTTGGCAGCGCGATCGAGGCCAAAGCGTCGCGCGAAGATACGGTAATCATCTTCCCTTGCAACACGTTGTACCTCGGCCGGCGTCCATACGTAATACTTGCCTTCTGCGCCTTCGGAGTCAGCATCCAGGCTGGAATAGTAGCCGCCTTGCGGTGCCTGCATATCGCGCATGACCCAGCCGGCAGTCTGTTCACAGATGCGTTTGAAAAGGGGGTTGCCGGTGGCCGCGTGCGCCTCGGCATACAGCGCCAGCAATGGCCCGTTGTCATAGAGCATTTTCTCGAAGTGGGGAATCATCCAGTGATTGTCGACCGAGTAGCGGCAAAAGCCACCGGCCAGCTGGTCAAATATGCCGCCCCGTGCCATCTTTTCCAGTGTGAATACCGCCATGTGCAAGGCGCGTTTATCCGGTTCGCCGGCAGTGGTGCGAGCGCCGGACCAGTGTCGCAGCAGACGTTCGATATTGGTGGGATGCGGGAACTTGGGTGCTTCACCAAAACCGCCATCGCGTTCGTCAAAATTTTTCTCCAGCTGCCGCCGTGCGCTGTCCAGCGGCATTGGCGTCAGGGCGTCCGCAGGTTCGCTGTCATTGATAGAGGCGAGCGCTTCGATCAGGCGGCTGTTTTGTTCACGGATATCGGACTCATTTTTGGTCAGGAAGTCGTGCACGCGTTGCATCAGATCCCTGAAGGACGGCATATTGTGGCGCGGCTCATCCGGAAAATAGGTGCCGGCAAAAAACGGAATTCTGTCATCCGGCGTCAGGAACACGGTTAGCGGCCAGCCACCCGGGCGGCGTGTCAGCAGGGAGTGCGAGGCCTGGTAGATCTTGTCGATATCCGGACGTTCTTCCCGGTCTACCTTGATGTTGACGAACAGCCGGTTCATCAGTTCGGCCGTGTCGGGGTCTTCGAATGACTCATGTGCCATCACGTGGCACCAGTGGCAGGCGGAGTAGCCGACTGACAACAGGATGGGTTTGTTCTCATGCCGTGCCTTGTCCAGTGCTGCAGCGCCCCACGGGTACCAGTCAACCGGGTTATGGGCATGCTGCAGCAGGTAAGGGCTGGTTTCGTTGCCGAGTTGGTTGCTATATTCGCTGTCTTTATCCATGGATTCCACGGGTGCGTGCGGGCCGGGCGATGTACTATAGACGAACTCCAAACAGCTGTCTTTAATCCCCCGTTAGGTAGCAGGGGTATTCAGGCCAGTCCTCTCCCGGAGTACCCGGTCAGGCGCCGGGCCAAAAGGCGAGGGAGGCCATCTTGTTACTGAACTTGAAACACAGGCAAGCTGTTTAAATGATCCGTCCCTCATCCTCCGGGAGAGGAACAGGGAGAGGGGAGATAATCAGGAAATGCCGTTGTAGTCTTCTCTCTCCAGGGGCTGCCGCTGACAGGGCAGCATCGCAACCGGTTTTCGGGAAAGTTGGCATGCTGGAAAGGCTTCCCTGATTTTTCCTGTGTATTATTACCAATAAATTTACCAGCCCTTACAGGAAAAACCAGGTGGAATTAACCGTCGTCATCCCGGTCTTCAACGAAGTTGAGAGCATCACGCTGTTGATCGGTGAGATCTGCGCGCAACTGGATGGCAGGCTCGATTACGAAATCATCGTCGTCGATGACGGCAGTACCGACAGTACCCCGGGTGTGCTGCAAACCTGCCGGCAGGCGTATCCACGGCTGCGTATTTTGAGACACCGTGCATGTTGCGGCCAGAGCGCAGCAATTGGCAGCGGTATAAAGGCCGCCGCTGCGACCCGGATTGCGACGCTGGATGGCGACGGCCAGAATGACCCGGCTGATATCCTGATACTGTATGAGGTGCTGGATAAATCATCTTCACCCGGCATGCTGGTGACCGGGTACCGCAAGCAACGTCAGGATGGCTGGTTAAAACGTTATTCCTCCCGCATTGCGAATCTGGTGCGTGCATGGACACTGGGCGACGCTACGCCGGATTCGGCGTGTGGCTTGAAGGTGTTTTCCCGGGATACGTTTCTTGCTCTTCCACAGTTTGATCACATGCACCGCTTTCTGCCGGCACTGGTGCAGCGACAGGGTGGCGAGGTCATTTCTGTCGAGGTAACACACCGCCCCCGTGCACGCGGTATATCCAAGTACGGCATACATGACCGTTTGTGGGTCGGGATTATCGATCTGTTGGGTGTGCGCTGGCTGCAGCGGCGTAACCGGCCGCCGGTTATATCCGAAATCGAATAACCGCTATGACGGCGCGTATCATCTTCCGTGGTTTGCTGGTCATTATTGCGCTGTTGCTTGTTGGGTACCTGCTGAAAGACTTGCTCGACCAGCAATGGGTCGATGCGCAGATACGTGGCCGGGGGGCTGCTGGCGAACTGTTGTTTGTGCTGCTATGCACCCTGCTGGGGAGTGTCGGTCTGTCGCGCCAGGTGATTGCCTTTCTTGGTGGTTATGCCTTTGGTGTTGGTTACGGTTTTTTGCTGTCGATGCTGGCGGTCGTTTGTGCGTGTATGACAACCTTTTACGTGTCCCGCTTGTTTTTACGGTCTTTTATGTGGCGGCATTTTAGCGAGCGTATTCGACGGGTGGATGATTTTATTCGTGACAATACCTTCACGATGGCGTTACTCATTCGCCTGTTGCCGCTGGGCAGTAACTGGATGGTCAATATTGGCGCCGGTGTTTCCGGTGTGCGCGGTGTGCCGTTCTTTGCCGGGTCGGCAC
>JAOUCV010000278.1 GCA_029859555.1 Gammaproteobacteria bacterium | reverse complement strand
GTATTAGCCGCAGGGTAAGCGGAGATTTTCGGCCGATTGGCCAGGTGAAATGTTCCGTACCGGCAGCGACCAGCCCGGGCAACAGGCGCCCGCCCGCAGAAATCACCAGGGAGCGGTGACCCTCATGCACCAGCGCCGCCGCAACCTCCAGGGTACCCTGCTCAACACCGCCGCCATCCAGTGCAGGCAACAGCTGACACACTGTCAGGGGGGCGGTTATTTACACCCCCCACTGGCCGCAGATCTCTCTGGCTATGCGGTTCGCCTCGTCAAACACCTGCCTGGGTCGCGGCAAGGGGCGGCCGGCTGACCAGTCACTGAAGCGCATGACATTGCGGGAGGCCACCAGTGCCTCTACGCCGTTGACAACCCGGTCCCGCCGTCGCGGCGGCACGGACAGCAGCCCCACAGGCACACCGGCCGTCAGCGCTTCATAGATCATGGAGACACTGTCTTCAGTCACCCAGGTACAGCAGGAGCGGCTTAACTGTAATGACAGCCACTGATCAGTCGTGTCACGACAGGACAGCACCGTTAACCTGAGGTTGCAGTTATAAATCATTTGCCGGATATGTTCGGCAAAACCGGGCGGGGTACGTCGGGAAGTGGTCAGAATCCAGTCGCGCACGGGTGAGTAGCGAATCACCCGGGCAATTTGCTCCACGAGCTGCTGGTGGTCCCAGCGATAGTGCCTGGACGGACCACCGATCATCAGCAAACCACGATTGCTGCCGGTCATGTAAACCGGCTGCATGCGGTTCAGGCTGCCATGCGTCACCAGGATATTGGCTGCCGGCCCCGGCTGGTCATGTTCCGGGATAATACAAAGATCAAACAACGATTTCGGCAGATCAGGGCTCATCAGCACCGCCGCCCTGCCACCCCTGGCGCGACGCGCAGACAGCAGGGGCAAGTGCGTCGAATGACCCGCCCCGATCATCAGCCACGGATCAGGCAACAGGGAACCTTCCGGAAAGCGCCCAAACACCCAGTCCAGTCCGGCACCGGATCGCACGGGGATGTCATAGGCTTCAACCCGGGAGCGCCGTTTCAACGCATCCACCAGCCCCAGGCTCTGGTTGTCGTGGCCGGCCTTGCCGTCACTGAAACGCCAGACAACCCTGGCATGCTCGGGGCGTGGCCGGACCTGCCGGGGGGATGCCGGCACCACCCGTGCCGGAGTGGCAGGTATTATCAGTCTTTCAGGGTGTAATCGGCGCCGCAATAAGGGCATTTGGCGTGTCCCGTTTGCTCAATCGAAAGATAGACCCGCGGATGTGAATTCCACAGACTCATACCATCCATGGGGCAGTGCAATGGCAGATCCGCCGCCGTCACTGTGTACTTATTCTCGGCATTGGACTGAATCAGGCTGCTGTTACCTGCTGCTGACGCCGTATCGGGATTTGGCACGTGAGAACCTCGATGCAATATATTTTTATTGACTGATTTTTCCGGGTAGCAACTACCATTCCACTCCGGCTTATGAGCGTGCATTATACATAAGGCCATCCCGAAAAATATGCCTGCGCATCCAGAAAACCAGCGCGCTGCTATTAGACCGCCCAGGGTTGCCCTGCCCGCGCATGTGCCGTCTAAAAACGTGCAAATAGCTACTTTTTCAACCACATGGTGTAACATCGCACTGAACTCAGCCAGCGAATCCATGAACAGCAAAGACCTGTATTTACGCTTACTCCGCTATGTCTTCCCCTACTGGAAGATGTTCGCGCTGTCCCTGCTGGGGACCGTTGCCTTTGCCGCGACCGAACCGGCCATGCCGGCCCTGATGAAACCGTTGCTGGACGAAACCTTCGTGACCAAAAACCCTGAAGGCCTGGTCAGACTGCCACTGCTGCTGATGCTGCTGTTTGTTGTGCGCGGCTTTGCCAGTTTTGTCAGCAGCTATTGCATGCAGTGGGTTGCCACCCGGGTGGTAATGGACCTGCGCAAGGATATGTTTGACCGGCTACAGACCCTGCCTGCCAGTTACTTTGAGAACCACGCCTCTGGCAACATTATTTCAAAGTTTACCTTCAACGTATCGCGCGTCATGAATGCCGCCACCGATGTCGTGATCACGATAGTCAAGGACAGTCTGATAGTCATAGGATTGCTGGCCTATGCCCTGTACCTGAACTGGCAGCTCTCGCTGGTGGTATTCCTGATCATGCCGCCCACCGCCCTGGTCATCAGCTATTTCAGCCGGCGCATGCGCCGGCTGAGCCGCTCGGTACAGGACTCGATTGGCGACATTACCCGGGTAGTTCAGGAAGCCATTAGCGGCAGCCGCGAGATAAAGATATTCGGTGGCGAAGACTATGAGGCGCGCCGCTTCCAGAAGCTCAATAACTGGATAAGGCGTTATCGCATGAAGGTAGCAGTCGCATCGGCAGTCACTGTTCCCATCGTGCAGATATTTACCGTGGCAGCCCTGTCGATCGTGGTCTATTTCGCCTCCCTGCAATCCCAGGCCAACGAGATCACCGTTGGCGAGTTCGTTGCACTGATTACCGCACTGGCACTGCTGTCATCACCGATAAAACGCCTGACAAAGGTCAATGTAATCCTGCAGAGAGGACTGGCTGCAGCAGAATCGGTCTTCGATCTTATGGACGAGATCCAGGAAACGGACACCGGCAGGATCGTCATAGAGGAACCGCGGGGGGAAATCGAGTTTCGCAATGTTGCCTACACCCACTTCGGCAGTGACAGGGAGGTCCTGCAGGACATCAACATAAAGATAGCAGCCGGTGAGACCGTCGCGCTGGTCGGTCCGTCAGGTGGCGGCAAGACAACACTCGTTAATCTACTGCCCCGTTTCTACAATCCGACAGCAGGCAGTATTTTTCTGGATGGTGTCGACACCCAGGACATAAAACTGACCAGCCTGAGAGACCATATCGCCTATGTTGGCCAGCATATCATCCTGTTCAATGACACCATTGCCGCCAATATCGCCTATGGCGCACAGAAAACCGCGTATGACGAGGAGGCCGTCATGGAAGCGGCCGAGCAGGCACACGCACTGGAATTTATAGAGCAATTTCCAGCCGGGATAAATACCCTGATTGGAGAAAACGGGGTTCGCCTGTCCGCCGGCCAGCGCCAGCGGCTTGCCATCGCCCGTGCCCTGATAAAGAACGCTCCCGTCCTGATCCTTGACGAAGCCACCTCCGCGCTCGATACGGAATCCGAGAGAGCCGTGCAACTTGCACTGGAAACCCTGCGGCATGGCAGAACATCGCTGCTGATTGCCCACCGCCTCTCCACGATTGAAAACGCGGACCGTATACTGGCGATTAAAGAGGGCCGTATCGTGGAGGCGGGCACACATAGTGAACTGCTGCAACAGGGCGGCATCTATGCAAGTCTTTACAAGACGCAGGCAACACAGGCCCCCTGATAACATTGAAAGACCGCAACAAGCCCCCTCCTCACCACTCCCCCTTTAGCCCGCGGTACTGGCCTACATGGCTTGGTATCGGCTTTATGTGGCTGATTGTAAAACTGCCCATGCGGCTGCAACTTGTTGCCGGTCGCATGCTTGGTCGGCTGTTCAAACTGCTAAGCAGCTATTGCCATAAGATTG
>JAOUCV010000277.1 GCA_029859555.1 Gammaproteobacteria bacterium | reverse complement strand
GGTATAGGTGTTCAGGATATGAATAATCCGCTGGCTGAGGCGGGTGAAGAATTCACCGTTATCGATAACCTGCGGGCCGGCCGTATGCTGCTCATTACCACTGCTGTCATGCAGAAAAACAATATCCAGGTCGGAGCCATAGCCAAGCTCCAGGCCACCAAATTTCCCGTAGGCAATGATACCGAATTGCGCCTCACGCAATTTTCCATGCAGCATGTAAGCGGGAGGCCCATAGCGTTCCAGCAGATGATTCCAGGCCAGTTGCACAACTTTTTCCAGCACTGCCTCGGCAACGAAGGTGAGATGATCGCCGACCTTCTCAACCGCCAGGCCGGTGACAATATCGGCTGCTGCCACATGTAATACACTGGCTTGCCTGAACTCGCGCAACTGGTCCATCTGTTGCTCAAGATCGTCGGGTGGAAGACCGGCCAGCTGCACCTCCAGCACCCCCTGCAAGCCGGCCTTGTCGAGCGGATCGTACAACGCACGCGGGTCCAGCAATTCATCCAGCAATATCGGGTGCCGGGATAGCAGCGAGGCGACCCAGCTGCTGGCCCCGCATAACTGTGACAACTGCGACAATGCCATCGGGTTTTCGACCAGCAAGGTCAGGTAGGTGGTCCTGCCGGCAACCGCTTCAAGCAGATCACCCATGCACTTCAGTACGTTCAGCGATTGCGCCTCGGCCGCTGCCGCGTTCAGCACCAGCGGCATCAATTCATCAAGACGTTGCCGGCCCTGCTCACCGAGGTAGTGCGTTACCGAACCCTCCCGAAACGTCTGCAGCCAGCGCAATACCTCGCCAGCCTCTTCAAAACCGGCTGCCGACAGTGCATCAAGTGAGCCCTCCTGACCCGCTTCATCACGCCACACCTCTGCAAGACCCGGAGTATGCTTGCTGTTTGCGTCATCAACCCGGGTGGCAGGGTCTGCGAACACCTGCTCGAAGTGTTCCTGTACCAGCTGCCGGTGCCTGTCGAGCTCAGCCCTGAAATCTTCCCAGTCGGGAAATCCCATCGCAAAAGCAAGCCGTACCCTGCCGGGCTCATCCTCCGGCAATGTATGCAACTGCTGGTCGTCCCAGGCCTGCAGCCGGTTTTCCGTACGCCGCAGGAAACTGTAGGCCTCGGCCAGCTGCATGCTGGCATACACGGGCAGGTAGTCGAGTACTGCCAGCGCATCCAGTATGTCGAGCACGCCACGTTGCTGCAGAATAAGCTGACGACCACCACGCACCAGCTGAAAGGCCTGTGCAATAAATTCAATTTCACGAATGCCGCCAGGACCAAGCTTGATATTGTCCTGCAGTCCCTTGCGCTCGACTTCACGCACAATCTGTTCCTTGAGACTGCGCAGCGAATCAAAGGCACCGAAGTCGAGGTAACGCCGGTACACAAACGGGCGCAGCATCTTCATCAGCTCCCGGGCCGGCTCGGCAGGACCGGCAACGGCACGCGCCTTGATCATGGCGTAGCGCTCCCACTCCCGACCATGCAACTGGTAGTAATCAGCCAGCGCATCAAAATTTGCCACCAGCGGGCCACTGTCGCCATAGGGGCGCAAGCGCATATCGACACGAAACACAAAACCATGCTCGGTTTGCTCATCCAGCAGACGTATCAACTGCTGCCCCAGCTGCAGATAAAACTCCTCCGGCGTCTGGCGGCGCTTTTTCCACACCGTCTCACCGTCCGGGTAGGCAAAGATCAGGTCGATATCCGATGAAAAATTCAGCTCGCGCGCACCCAGCTTGCCCATGCCGAGCACCACCAGAGCGGGCGTGAATTTTTTTGCGGGTATTTTCAGCCGTTCAAGTGCCTGCCGTCCGAGGTAATCGAGTGAGCCGGAGATACTGGCGTCGGCCAGATCAGACAGGTCATGCAACACTTCATCCAGCGGCGCCCAACCGGCCAGATCACGCCAGGCAATGCGCAGCATCTGCTGGCGACGAAACAGCCGCAGCTGTTCGCCGAGTTCGGTCTCGTCGCTGACCCGGCTTAATACCCGGCCCAGCTTGCGCTGATACTCGCCGCTTGCATAATCGGCCAGCAAGTCACCCTTGGCCATCAATCCCTGCAAAATGGCCGGATCCTGGATACAGGCTTGCGTTACAAAATCGCTGCACGCCCAGACGCGCAGCATGCTGGCGGTAAAATCGGGGTTACGGGGTATCGGGCATTGCGCCTCACGCGAGGCCTCGGCAAAGGCTTCCCAGGACTCAGCCAGATGCTCCCGCAGGGATGCGGGTAATTCGATTGCATGCTGCCGGTTAACTGCCATCGGCGTATGTATCTGGCTTGTCATGGATGTCGTTTAAGTTGTACCAGCGCTGGCCGACAGTTCTATCGCTTCCGAATATCATTATATACACAAGACCAGCAGAGGGTAAAAAATGGATTTCAGATCATATCTCAGGACCATGGTTGAGCAGGACGCATCCGATCTTTACATGAGCAGTGGCGCACCCATGAGTGCCAAGATAGACGGCACGCTGCAGCCGCTGAATGACGGCGTACTCACGCCGGAGCAGGTTAAGGACGTTGCCTACTCGGTCATGAACGAGGAACAGATCAGGGAATTCGAGCACAAGCCGGAAATGAACCTGGCAATTTCAGAAGAAGGCATTGGCCGCTTCCGGGTCAATATCTTTCGCCAGCGCAACAGCATTTCGATGGTTATTCGTAACATCAAGACCGATATTCCGGACTGGAAACTACTGGGGCTGCCCGGTGTACTCACCGACGTCATCATGGAGAAGCGCGGACTGGTTTTGTTTGTTGGCGCCACAGGCTCAGGCAAATCCACCTCGCTGGCGTCACTGATTGATTTCCGCAATACCAACAGCGCCGGCCACATCATTACCATTGAGGACCCGGTCGAGTTCGTGCATTCGCACAAGAAGTCCATCGTCAACCAGCGCGAGGTCGGCGTCGATACCGACAGCTATGAAGACGCCCTGAAAAATACCCTGCGACAGGCCCCGGACGTTATTCTCATCGGCGAGATCCGCGACCAGGAAACCATGGAACACGCACTGGCCTTTGCCGAGACCGGACACCTGGCGATTTCCACCCTGCATGCCAACAATGCCAACCAGGCACTCGACCGCATCATTAATTTCTTCCCCGAGGAACGCCGCAACCAGCTGCTGCTGGACCTGTCACTGAACCTGCGCGCCTTTGTGTCGCAACGCCTGATCAAGACCATTGATGGCAAACGCGCTGCCGCCGTAGAAATACTACTTGGCACGCCGCTGGTACAGGACATGATCCGTCGCGGTGACGTGCATGAAATCAAGGAGGTCATGCAGAAATCGGAAAGTCTTGGCATGCAAACCTTTGACCGCGCGCTCTACAAGCTGGTCGAGACAGGCAGGATTGATACCGAGGAAGCACTGAAGAATGCCGACTCGCCCAACAACCTGCGATTATCACTGAGCCTGAACACCGACAAGGTGGAAAAGAAAGCGGCAGCAGTGGATCTTAGCCTGATAGAAAAAGAGGAACCCAAAGACGAGGATGATGAGCTGGCAGCACAGGTCTAGGCAGCAGCGCCCGTCAATACAACCAAAACCTTCCTGCAGGAGCGCCGCCCC
>JAOUCV010000029.1 GCA_029859555.1 Gammaproteobacteria bacterium | reverse complement strand
CGTCTGCTATGGCATCTATAGTCGCTTGTTGAATGCCGCAGACCGGACACCAGCTGGCCCAGAACTGCAGCAGTACCGGTTTGCCGCGCAGCGCCTGCAGCGAGACGGGAGTGCCGTCAAGCAACTGCCCGCTGATTGCCGGTGCCGGCCCGGAAGGTGCGTCACGCGTGTTATAGAGGTTTAACAGGACAAAAAATATCATGACCACAGTTAGTTGCAGCGACCAGCGCAGCCAGCGCCGTTTTTTGTTTGTCATGCCGGCATCCTGTTTCCCGCTTTACCCGAACGCATAATGATTGCGTTCTCCAATACACCGCTCTTATGATAACCGCTTCTGCATTTACCGATGAAAAAACATGATTATTACCTTATCCCCCTCCAAGGGGCAGGACTTTGAAACGCCGCTCCTGACAAAAAAATATTCCCGCCCGGCTGATCTGCAGGCATCCGAACTGCTGATCAGGGAATTACGCAAGATCAGGCATGGTGAGTTGCAGGAACTGATGGACGTCAGCAGCAATATTGCCGAACTGAATGTGGGGCGTTACAA
This sequence comes from Gammaproteobacteria bacterium, assembly GCA_029859555.1. Classification (GTDB taxonomy): domain Bacteria; phylum Pseudomonadota; class Gammaproteobacteria; order UBA9214; family UBA9214; genus UBA9214. Next base: position 11,941 of record JAOUCV010000029.1, on the reverse strand, counting down.
ATCATTCAAGACACCGTTTACGCCAAACAATGCCAGGCAGGCACTGCTTGCTTTCAAGGGTGATGTCTATGGTGGTATCGATATCGAACATTTCAGTGCCGGGGATTTTGACTATGCGCAGGACCACCTGCGTATCCTCTCGGGCCTGTATGGCTGCTTGCGGCCGCTGGACCTGATTCAGCCTTACCGGCTGGAAATGAAGACCAGGCTGAAGAATCCACGTGGCGATAATCTCTACCAGTTCTGGGGTGAAGAGATTACCAACAGCCTCAACAAGGTGCTGAAAAAACAGCAGCAACCGGTGCTGGTGAACCTCGCTTCCAATGAATATTTCAAGTCGGTAAAACCGCAATTGCTGCAGGGCGAATTACTCAATATCAATTTCAAGGAAACCAAAAACGGCAAAACCCGGGTGCTTGCCATTTTTGCAAAACGCGCACGCGGCATGATGACGGATTACATTATTCGTAACCGTATCGAAGAGCCTGCCGGGATAAAAAAATTCAGAAAAGGCGGCTACCGGTTTTCGAAGGAGCTGTCAGACGACAAGCAGTGGACGTTTGAACGACCCCAGCCATAGTTTTCAGGCTGATGAATTTGCTGCCTGCTGGTACCAGGGTTTCGTGACATTGACGATGCGTACCACCGACAACATAACCGGTACCTCCACCAGCACACCGACCACGGTTGCCAGTGCGGCTCCGGAATTCAGACCATAGAGACTGATGGCGGTAGCGACTGCCAGTTCAAAGAAGTTACTGGCACCGATGAGTGCGGCCGGTGCAGCAACGCTGTGGTCGACGCCGAGTCGGCGCCCGAGAAGGTAGGCCAGGCCGGAATTGAAATAGACCTGCACAAGAATCGGAATCGCGAGCAACAGGATAATCAGTGGCTGGGCAATGATCTGTTTGCCCTGAAAGCCGAACAGCATTACCAGCGTGGTCAGCAAGGCCAGTAGTGACAGCGGTTGCAGGATATGCAGGAGCCGCGCCAGTTGTGCCGCGCCGTTTTCTTTTGACAGTATGCCGCGTCGCCACAGTGTGGCTATTATCACCGGCAGTACGATGTACAGTACCACTGACAATACCAGTGTATCCCACGGTACCGTAATGGACGCGATGCCCAGCAACAGCGCCACGATGGGCGCAAATGCAAACACCATGATGACGTCATTGAGTGCGACCTGCGTCAGGGTGAAGCCGGGATGGCCGTTGGTGAGGTTGCTCCAGACGAACACCATGGCGGTACAGGGTGCGGCTGCAAGGATAATCAGGCCGGCAATATAACTGTCAATCTGGTCGGCCGGCAACCAGTCGGCAAACAGCACGCGTATAAACAGCCAGCCCAGCAGTGCCATGGAAAACGGTTTCACTGCCCAGTTCACAAACAGCGTCAGTGCAATACCACGTGTGTGTTTTCTGACTTCCTGAATTGCGCCGAAGTCTATCTTCAGCAGCATCGGTAAAATCATCAGCCACACCAGTATGGCGACCGGCAGGTTGACGTTTGCGATCTCCAGCGTTCCCAGTACCTGGAAGGCGGCCGGGAACCAGTGGCCCAGTGCAATCCCGGCAATGATGCAGAGAAATACCCAGATACTCAGGTAGCGTTCAAACAGGCTCATGTTGACCCTTGCTGTCTGCGTTCAGTGGCAGCTTGTCGAGCAGATCCTGCACGCGTTGCCTGATGTCATCCCGTGCAGCGCTGAATACCTGCATGATTTCTGCTTCGCTGCCAGTCGCCCTGGCGGGATCTTCCAGTGGCCAGTGAATTTTTTTCTTTCCCGCTGGCAGCACCGGGCAGTGTTCATCGGCGTGACCGCATACAGTCACCAGCAGGTCCGCCCTCTCCAGCATTTCCGTGGTCACGCGGGTAGATTCCTGTTGTGAAATATCAATGCCGGCATCCTGCATCACGCTGATGGCACGCGGGTTCTTGCCATGTGCCTCGATACCTGCAGACTGGACCTCGATGGCATTGCCACCCAGGTGCCGGGCCCAGCCCTCGGCAATCTGGGAGCGGCAGGCATTACCGGTACAGAGAAACAGAATGTTCATGGTGCGCAGCAGCCTCCGCCGGTATTTATTTCAGGTGCGCAGCTGCCGCTTGCCGCAGCTTGCCCGTCGCTGTTACTGAAGGTTGGAATACTGTCCAGCGAATGGAAAGTCTCCCAGGCAATACCCTGCGGGTCTTCAGTCCAGTACTTGTCAGAGCGTGCATAGCAACAGGCTGCATCGCGCTGTTCCTGTCCGCCGATGCCGGCCTGTTGCAGGCGTGACTGGATGGCAGTCAGTTCATCATTATTGTCAGCCTGAATGCCGACATGATCGAGGCCTGGTTTTGAGCCACGTTTGGAGATGGCAAAGTTGACGGCCGGTTCCGTCAGCTCCCACTTGATGTAATCAACTTTACTGACGCTTGGCTGGCTTCCAAACAAGGCGGAATAGAAACGAATATTTTGCTCGATGTCATCAACAGCAATATGTATGTGCAAGCGGCTCATGGTAGATCTCCGTTCAATAATGTCAGGCACAGCAGGCTATGCCAGGCCGGTTCGGCATTGCTTTCAGTGTCTGCTGATCACGATGATAGGGTTGTACGCCGCTGCTGCCGGCCAGGGTGTGTTGCAGAATCGCCTGTGCCCAGTCGGGTAACTCCGGGTTGATGCGGTAGTACATCCACTGGCCATTACGCTGTGCCAGCAGTAACGCCGACTCCCGCAGGTGTGCGAGGTGGCGGGAAATTTTTGGTTGTGACAAATCCAGTGCGTGGGTGAGTTCACAGACACATAATTCACCATGCGCCTGCAGCAGCATCAGGGTGCGCAGCCGGGTGGAATCGGCCAGCATGCGAAACAGGGTCTCGGCGTTGATGTTCATGGGACTTAATATACGTTTTAACATATATATGTTCAAGCATATATTTATGCCTGGAAGCAGAAAATTAATAACTTATTGAAACTTATGAGTATTATAATTATTCTGCAGCGGCCAGGGCCAGCTCATGTGCTGCCCGACGTCGCGAAATAGATGTGGTGGTGGTCATGCCCGGACGATTTGTTATGCCCGGTAGCAGCAGAACAACCAAAAATAATAGCGACTCGATGCAGGTTTCAGACAGATTTATAACAGCCCCTGTGCGCCGGATGATTGCCTGCGCTGGAGAAACGTCCGTAGCCGGGACTGCCTGCCGCTGCCAGCTCGGCAGATTTTCTAGGCAGTCGCCGTAGTATCAGTGAGCACGATAACTCGCTGCCGGGCACTGATGGTGGCGATGGGAAGTTGTTCACCTGCCTGCCACTGAGCCAGTGCGGTACGCTTGCCGGCGCCGGTGATCAGGATCAGTACCTCGCGACTGTCACTCAGGCTGTCCCGGCTCAGGCTGACGCGATCCGCAGGTGGCTTGGGCGCATTGTGAACTGCGTGGACCGGTTCGTTTTGCAGATGTTGCTGACCGGGAAACAGGCTGGCGGTATGGCCATCCTCTCCCATGCCGAGTAAAACCAGGTCAAACGGACGTGCCTCGTTGATGATCTTCGAGTACTGTGCGGCTGCTGTTTCTGCGCCCAGTTCTGCCGGCATTGGATAAATGTTCTGCAGCGGGATTTCGACCCGGCTCAGCCAGGCAATATCTGCCATGTGGCTGTTACGCTCTGCATCGTCAGCAGGCAGGCAGCGTTCATCGCCATAATAGATATGCCAGTGTGGCCAGTCTGCTGATGCCTGCGCAAGCAGCTGGTAAACCTGTTGCGGTGTGGTGCCGCCGGCCAGTACCAGCCGGAACGCACCGTGTTCATGAATTGCATCAGTTGCAGCTTGCAGAATAAATGCCAGCGCATGCGCTGCAACGGCTTTTGCATCACCCGGGCAGAGCCATTCCATATCAGTTGTCGGCATGACAGATTTTACAGGGGCGCCAGCTACGGCCGTCGCGGCGTATCAGGTCATCTGCTTCCTGTGGGCCCCAGCTGCCGGGTGCGTAGTTGGGGAATTCGCGTGGCGGCAGTGCCTGCCAGACATCCAGCACCGGCTGTACCAGTGACCAGCCGGATTCAATAACGTCGGCACGTTTGAACAGTGTCGGATCGCCGTTCATGCATTCATAGAGCAGCGTTTCGTAACCGGTTGTGGGACCATCACCAAAATAGTCACTGTAACTGAAGTCCATTTCAACCGGACTGAGTTGCGGTATCGGACTGGGCACCTTGGCATTGAATGACATGCCGATGCCTTCGTTCGGCTGGATACGCAATACCAGGGTATTGGGCGGCACCTGCTCACGCCGTACCAGTGAATCATGAAACATCATGTTGGGTGCCGGTTTGAATTGCACGGCAATTTCGGTATAGCGGCCGGGCATACGCTTGCCGGTGCGCACGTAGAAAGGTACGCCGGCCCAGCGCCAGGTATCGATCATCAGTTTCATGGCAACAAAGGTTTCAGTGGATGAGTTCGGGTCAACACGGTCTTCGTCCCGGTAGGCGGCGCTGCCGGCGCCGGCTCCGTATTGGCCGCGTACCGTTTGCGTCAACACCTGCTCCGGCAGGATCGGTTGTATGGCTCTTAAAATCTTTGCCTGCTCATCGCGTACCGCATTACCGTCGACGGAGTTGGCCGGCTCCATGGTAACCGTTGATAACAGTGCCAGTAAGTGGTTCGGTATCATGTCGCGCAGTGCACCGGCCTGGTCGTAGTAGCCGCCGCGTGTTCCCACGCCGATGGATTCGGCCACTGTAATCTGGACATGATCGATGTAGCGTCGGTTCCAGATAGGCTCCACCGTGCTGTTGGCAAAGCGGTACATGAGGATGTTTTGCACGGTTTCCTTGCCGAGGTAGTGATCGATGCGGTAGATCTGGTCTTCATGGAAGGCCTGCTGCAGGGTTTTGTTGAGCGCGCGGGCGGAATGCAGGTCTCGCCCAAAGGGTTTTTCCACGACCAGGTGGCGCCACTGTCCGTCCCGCTGTGTTGCCAGCCCGGCAGCCTGCAGCTGCAGGGCGATGTCGCCGAAAAAACCGGGCGGTGTGGCGAGATAAAACAGGCAGTTACCGCCGGTCTGATAGTTTTTATCCAGTTCATCCAGCAGCGTGGCCATGCGTGCGTAAGTATCGGGCTGCTGAAAGTCGCCATTGAAATAGTGAATGCGTTGCAGCAATTCCTGCCACAGTGCATCGGCAGGATCCTTGTCGATAAACTGTCGGGCTTCGCTATCTATAAATTCGCGGTAGGCGTCGGCATCACGATCGCGGCGGTCAACCACAACTACCCGGAACTGCTGCGGCAACAGTGCTTGTTTCATCAGGTTGTATAACGCCGGAAACAGTTTGCGCTTGGCAAGATCACCGCCTGCGCCAAATATCACCATTACGCCGGGGGGCGCAGGTGCGGCCGACTTGCGCGGTTGCTCTGTCACTTGTTGTCTCCCGATTGCAGCAGTTGTCGCAGTTCATCAACCACGGTGTCTGGAAACGCAACAGGCACCGTCAGATATACAGTACACGGGTTTGCCAGTTTGCCGGGTATGTCCTGCAGCTGCAAAAATTTACGCAACACTGGATTCACTGGCTGCAAATACGGCCGCGCCCTGCAGTGCGGCATCATCGTTTAATACCACCGCCACCGGGATACGTTCTATCAGTGCCCGCATGCGTCCCTTGGCGCGAAACGCCTGTATGAAGGTGCCATCCTGTAACTGCTCGAGGATTTTCGGTGCTATGCCGCCGGCTATATAGAGGCCGCCGGTTGCCATCATTTTCAGCGCAAGGTTGCCTGCCTCGACACCGTAGAGGTGAACGAACAGACCCAGTGCCTCGGCGCAGACAGGATCGCGTCCCTGTTGTGCGCTGCTGGAAATCGCCGCCGCTGCATCGCCTTCGCGCATCAATTGCTGTAACCAGTCTGGTGCTGCACATTGCCGCAACTCACACAGGAAAGTATGGATGTTGACCAGCCCGTCGCCACACACGATGCGCTCCCAACTGACATGATCGTGCTTTCTTGACAGGTGGCGGAACAAGGCCATGTCCAGTTCGGTCTGCGGGCTGAAATCGGTATGTCCGCCTTCACAGGCAAACGGGTGATGTTGCCGGCCGTCAAAAAACAAGCCGGCCTGACCGAGACCGGTGCCTGCCGCGATGATGGCGGCATTGCCGCTGGCCGGGTTGATGCCTTCCTGCAGGGTAAGCAGGTCACTCTCCTGCAGCGTGCGCAAGCCCCAGGCCGTGGCCTCCAGGTCATTCAGCAGTGATACATTCTCAAGATTCAGTTGTGCAGCAATTTCGCCTGCATCAAGCTGCCAGGGCAGATTGGTGATGCTGGCTGTTTGCCCGTGTACCGGGCCGGCGACGCCGAGGCAGGCAGCTTGCAGCGGATGCCGGTGTGTTTCGGAAAAGGCAGCCAGGATAGCTTTCAGGGAAGCATATTGCTGGCTCGGGTAATTGGTCTTGAGGGTGATATGCGGTTGCCTGCCGCTGACATTAACCACTGCCAGACGGGTATTGGTGCCGCCGATATCGCCGGCAAGTACGTATTCTTTCGGATTGCTCATCTAGAAGCAGGGCTTGACCGGTGCAATATTGAAACGCTCAATGCTTGTAATGACTTCCTTGTATGCCGCCTCACGGTCTTCCCAGCCCTCAATATTGACCCACTTGTTGGCCTCGAGATCCTTGTAGTGATCGAAGAAGTGCGCGATCTGGTCGAGTAACTGCTGTGGCAGGTCCTGCATGGTATGTATGTGGCGGTAATGCGTGGAAAGTCTGTCGACCGGTACGGCCAGAATCTTGGCATCCGGTCCGGATTCATCAGTCATGTTCATGATACTGATAGGGCGACAACTGATGACTGAGCCACTGACCAGCGGTATCGGTGTGATCACCAGTACGTCCACCGGGTCGCCATCTTCAGACAGGGTGTTGGGTATGTACCCATAGTTGCAGGGGTAGTGCATGGCCGTGTTCATGAAACGGTCCACGAACATGGCGCCTGTCTCCTTGTCGACCTCGTACTTTACCGGGTCACTGTGTGCCGGGATTTCGATGATGACGTTGATTTCTTCGGGTACATTGTTGCCGTAGGAGACTCGGTCGAGGTTCATGGTGTGTCACGCTCATGCTGTCGTTAGTGTGTTGTTATACCGCGGTGGCCGGGTGCTTGCCCTGAGAAACCGTCACGCTTGCCGGAGATCTCCCGGTAATCATGCAGTGTTTCGATGAGCACGGCAAGATCGTTATCCTGCCGGTAAAATATAGCATGTATGTTGCGGCGGGTGCGGTTTGTCTGCGGTTCATGGCATACTGCTGCATGCATTATATTTTGTGCGCCAAATCTGACACGGAAGTGTCAGCTGGCGTTGACAGGGTGATCATCATTCAACAGGAAGCCGTCATGAATCAGAAGAATGTCAAGGAGTGCCGCCGCAAGGGAAAACAGACCATGGCCGATCTGGCCGACCGGCATGTACTGTATGAGAAATCTGTGCAGTGTGTTGCCTCGGAATACAAGTTTGTCAGCAAGACCTTTCGCAAGCTGCGCAAGCGCAAAGCACGGCACTTGCGGGAAGACTTCTGCGGTACTGCAGGTATGTGCTGTGAATGGGTCAAACGCAAGCCGGACCACACCGCCGTAGGGGTTGATATTGACGGTGACGTGCTTGACTGGGGCAGGGAGCATAATCTTTCCCGACTTAAACCCGGAGCCCATCTGCGTGTCAGCCTGCTGCAGGAAGATGTCTGCAAGGTCACCACACCGGAGCCGGTGGATGTTGTGCTTGCCATGAATTTCAGTTACCAGATCTTCAAAACCCGCGAACAGCTCGGCGGCTATTTCCGCCAGGTGCTCAAGGGGCTGGCAGATGACGGTGTGCTGTTTATGGATGCCTTTGGCGGTTATGAATCCTTCAAGGAAATAAAGGAAAAACGCAAACTCAAGGGGTTTAAATATATCTGGGAGCATGCAAAATATAACCCGATCAGTGGCGAGATTCTCTGCCATATCCATTTCAGTTTTCCGGATGGATCTAAAATGAAAAAGGCGTTTACCTATGACTGGCGCCTGTGGACGCTGCCGGAATTGCAGGAACTGCTGACCGAAGCCGGCTTCTCGCGTGTGCAGGTCTACTGGGAACAAACCGATGATGAGACCGGTGAGGGCACCGGAAAGTACAAGCCGGCAACGGTGGGTGAGGCGGATCCGGGCTGGGTGTGTTTTCTGGTGGCCGAGAAATAACTGCCGTATATTTTTATGAAAGACAGGCAGCCGTCACCCGGGATTTCACGTACAGAGCGTCTCTCCGACGAGGGCCTGCAGCGACTTGACCGGCAGCTGGCAGCAGGTTCGCAAATCAGCGATGCCGTGCTGGCGCAGTGGTTGCGCCGTTACGGCGAGTCTGCACGGGTGGTTATCAAACAGCATCGGCGTTATCACGCAGGGCTGGAGTCCGGTGATACCTTGCCGGATACGCATTAAGAAGCGGGCCTGTTGAGGTCAATCAACTGCAGCGGTCAAATGTCCTTTTACTGTTATTCACAACGCCTGCTGAATCCCTATCGCGGCATTATCAATTGTATACGCTACCGCTCGGCCGAGGCGGTAACGGCAGACGGTGTGCACTGGGATATTTATGTCAGCAACGAGTCGCTTCTGGACGAGGCATCCCGGGGGCAAAAAACCCAGGTCAGCGATATCCGTTATGGCAACTGGTCTGCCGCTGCCGGTCTCAGGCGCGGTCCGATTTTCCCGTCCAGTGAATTTCGGGCGATGGAGGACCTGGGGGCGACTGTTTACGAGCATCTGCTGAAGGTGCACGAAGAGGTTCCGTTTCACTTCACTGACACGTTTGAACTCTGGTTGCTGGATAAGGAAAGCCGGCCGCTGGTACTGATAGACAGTGCACCGGGCAGTGACGAGATAAACCTGCAGCAGTCACTGAGATGGACACCCGGCCTGGAATGCAGAAGAACCTTTGTTTCCTCGGCTGCCAAAGCATTGAAACTTGCCGCAACTGCAGGTGTAGTTACCGATTACCTGTGCGCTTATATCAATGACTGTGCCGGTCCTGAACCTGTGGCCCAGCTTTTTGAGAGAACGGCAGACGGGCCTGCACAGGGACTGGCAGGCATCAATCTTGATGCTTCGCTGCTTGAGCGGCAACTGGCAGCCGGCGATTTCCCGGTAAACCTGCTGGAGCTGCAGCGCCATGATGCAGCTCACCGGCAATTGCTGGGTGATTTTATTGGCTGGCAGGCACCGTGGTTGTTGCTGTTGCCCACACTTGCAGCAGATGTGCGTGGCCAATATGAAAATTTTGCACGGCTGCAGGCAGTAAAAATGGCAAAACAGCACAAGCTGTACCCCGAGATTATCAATCGGCCTGTGCTGGAAGCGGCCCTGGTTGAGGTGCGCTTGCGCGATACTTTGCCGGAGCAGCATCTTGAGGATGTTGTGCTGCCGCCTTTTTATGTCGAGCTTGATGCACCGGCAGATAGCTAGTCTGAGACTTTCAGCTATAGTGGTAAGGGTGTATATTGCCAGCCAATAAAACAGGCCCTGACTGGAGTTTTGCTTTTATTTTTAGTGACTAACCGGTCATTTACGGGCGGCGCGAAAAGCGGGAGAGGGTAGTGCAGAATTTCTACGGCGTGGTGTTCAGGCACGGCATTATGACGGGCATGTTGCTGGCAAGCGTCACTGCGCAAGCCGAATGGTCGTTGCGTGATTCCGGGTCGGCCTGCGTGCTGGAGACCGAGGAAATCACCCGGCATGATGGCTATCAGGATACTTCGGTCAGGCTGAACATTAACCAGCAACGGTTGCTGGTGATGACCGGTTCCAATGTAGATACCGGTTTTGATGATACTGCACTACAGGTTGACGGCCATGCAATGATGACCGCTGTTAGTGCCGATGAGGAACAGAATCTGCGTTTCGATACCGGCATGCCAGCGCTTGTAGAGCAATTCAGGAAGGGCAACCGGGTGCGCATTTATATGCGCTTCTGGCCTACCTATCCTGCCACCGAGCGATTTGAGATTGCGTTCAGTCTGGCGGGTTTCACGCGTGCATGGAATGACTACACGGCCTGCGCGGAAAAAGCCTCGCAGTAGGCTTGCGTAAACAGGGGGAGATGTAATGAGAATAACCACAAAGTTCAATCTGGTTTTACTGCTGTTGTTCGCGCTGGGGCTGGGAGCAGCTGGTTATGTGTCCTATACGGTGCTGCACAAACATGCCCGTGAGGAGGTGCTTGATCATGCCGGCATGATGATGGAAGCGGCGCTCGCGATTCGCGGTTACACCGTCAAGGAAATCCGGCCATTGCTGGCGCTGCAGACGAAGCGCAAGTTTTTGCCACAAACGGTACCCTCGTATGCGGCTACCCAGAACTTTGCAACCGTGCGCGAGAAATATCCCGAATACACCTACAAGGAGGCCGCGCTTAACCCGACTAACCCGCGTGACAAGTCCACCGACTGGGAAACAGATATTATCGAGATATTTCGCAATAATCCGGATATCCCGGAGATTTCAGGCGAGCGTATGACGCCGATGGGCAAATCACTGTATTACGCGCGGCCGATACGTATTACCAACAAGAACTGCCTGAGCTGCCACAGTACCGTGGATGCGGCGCCCGAAACCATGATTAAACTGTATGGTGAGCAACACGGTTTTGGCTGGCAGCTGGACGAGGTGGTCGGCAGTCAGATTGTCAGTGTACCCATGTCGCTGCCGCTGGAGAAGGCGCGCAAGGAATTCCTGGTTTTCATGGTGTCACTGTTGGTGATATTCCTGCTTATCTTTATCGTGATTAATATCATGCTGAACCGGCTGATAATCCGGCGCGTTCGGGAAATGGCGCATATCTCTGATGAAATCAGTACCGGTCATGCCGATGCGCCAGCCTTTGATGATGCCGGCAAGGACGAGATTTCAGATCTGAATAAATCCTTCACACGCATGCGTCGCAGCCTGGAAAAAGCGATGAAGATGCTGGAAGAGTAACGGGAGGCGACTGCTGATGGAACGTAAAAACCGTACCTGGCTGTGCAGTGTGCTGTTCATGGATATTGTCGACTACTCGAAGCTGCCGGATGACCAGCAGATGCTGGTGAAGCAGAACTTCAGCACGCTGGTGGTCGATGCGCTCAAGGGACTGCCTGATGAAGACTCCATCAAGCTGGATACCGGCGACGGCATGGCCATGTGCTACCTCGGGGCACCCGAGGATATTCTGTATGTTGCTATCGGCTTACGTGACGCATTTATCCAGGTGAAGTCGATTTGCGCAACCTGCTACAGCGTACGTATGGGTATTAACCTCGGCCCTATAAAGATCATGGAAGACATCAACGGTAACCGTAATACCATTGGTGATGGCATCAACTCGGCACAGCGCATCATGAGCTTTGCAGAACCCAACCAGTTACTGGTGTCGCGTACCTACTATGACGTGGTCAGTTGTCTGTCGAAGGAAAACCCCAAGTTGTTCAGTTATATTGGCGTTCACAACGACAAGCATGTCAGGGAGCACGTGGTCTATGAAGTCGTGTCTTCAGAGGATGGCGGTTTGCAGGAAGCCATGATGCGCGAAGAAGCGGCAACCGTTGCAACTGTCGTTAGCACGCAGCAAAGCGGTCTGGACCTGGACGAAAGAATCAGGAAAACCGTGCAGGAGGAACTGGCACAGATTATTGGCCCTATGGCCGGTGTGTTGCTGAAGCGCGCACTAAAGAAAAGCAGCAATGTTGACCAGTTGTTTGAGATACTCGCGAAAGAAATTCCCACTGAATCAGAGAAGGCGCGCTTCCTCGCCCACAAGGACAGCCTGCACTGAAGGTGTAATTGGCGTTGCCGGGCTCGGCTCGAACCGGGGAGCTTCTCATCGGCCCTCGAGCCCCCATACCAAAAAAGGCCACCATAAAGGCGGCCTTTCCAGGTATGGC
>JAOUCV010000028.1 GCA_029859555.1 Gammaproteobacteria bacterium | reverse complement strand
TGAAATTGTTTGTATGCTGTTTTCATTAGTACACCTTTCCTACTGGCTGAATACGTTGACCATGTGGGTCACGTTGTCGCGAAAATCCATATTGCCGCAATGCCCCCCCAGGGGATAAATTTTGGCACGGTCACCGAAGACCCTCGGGAAGAAGTCGATCTGTCCGGGCTCCAGGATAATGTCATCCATGTTGTGCATCACCTCGATCTTTTCAGCCGTGCGCAGGTAATCCTCGATGCTCGTCAGGCTCATATCAGCGATCAGCTTGTCACGCGTCAGGGACGGGTTCTTTGCCTTTTGGTAGGGGAAAAAATACACGTGGTAAAAGTCGGTGAAACCAAGTCGGTAGGCGACCTGTTCGAGTTCGCCCGGTGATGAATTTTTTGTCATGGTGATATTTTTCGGCTTGATATAGCCGAAATCAGTCATCAGGTCCGAAGCGTAGGCCATGTTCGCCGAGGAAATCCTGAAGGAAACCCCGATCAGGGCGGCCAGTTCTTCGTTGTTCGGATTGACTGCCTCGAAGGCCTGGTACAGAAATTCCTCGCCGATATCGACGGTATCGGCTTTTTTGTAAACCCGGCTCAGCTGTTCCACCAGGCGGTTGTAGAACTGCGGAAAATTGTCGAGCCCGCCCGGGATGTTCTCCAGCATGCGGTCCAGCAGGGAAATAGAGCTGTACAGACTGACTGGCGGATTGATCAGCAGGGCTTTTTTGAAATTGAAGGTCTGTTTCGTTTCATCCAGCAAGGTGACGAAGGCGGCGTTGAATCCGCCGAGGCTGTAGCCGGTGACATAGAAGTCGGTCACCTCGATGCGATCCTTCAGCGTGTCCCAGATGGTTTCCATGACCCGGTAAATATCTTCTGCATCCTGATGGGCATTACCAGGCACCCCGGTCGAGTTGGCCGCAACGATAAAGTTCATGTAGGTGGGCGAGGAAATGGAAACCACGTGAAACCCGGCCTGGTAGAAGGCCCGCGCCATGTTGACATTCTTTCCCCCGCTGTAGGCAGCGCCGGTACCGGCGATCAGGAAAACCAGCGGCGCCGGACCTTTCTGCAATGTCTCTGAGTAGCGCAGTTCTGCATCGTACCAGAGGGCCTCGGGGACCTCGCGATCCTCGAAGATGGTGATGCTGCGCTTTTTCAGCGGGATCTTTTTCGGCAACTCGGCACGGAACCCGGGAGGCGTCCCGACGACAGTGGCGAGGAATTTGTTATCGATCGGAAAATCGTAGACATCGGCAGACGCCCATGCTGTCGAAAACCATACTGTTGCAAGCAGCAAGCCCAAATACCTTTTCATGCTGTGTACCTTTTGTAAAGTAGCTGAAAAATAAATTTCTGTTGATACCTGAAGCTGATCACCAGGAAAAAACAGCCCTTGCGTAAAAATCCTGAAAAGTAATAACTGCCATCCTCGCCTGCCGCCTCGTCGACAGCAGCAAACTCGACCCGGGGAACCACGATCTGCACAGCGGCGATCATTTGCTCCTCATCCAGCCCGGGCGTCTCTCATCTACGGCCTGCATTCAAGTGTAGACGGGACTGACCATTTGTGGATGGAATTATATACCGGCGGGGCGTGCTTTTCTTGCCCTTGTATACCACGCAGGCCAGGCCCCTGTATTACAGGAAAAATCGAGTGTCCCCGTGCATACAGGACGTTATGCAGCGGACAAAGTTGCAAAGCACGACAGGGAAAGATGTCAGGCCAGCGCAGCGACAGAATTCACGGATGCAGTGTGGCGGATCAATGTCACCCGTATCGAAAGCGATATCATCAAGCCCGCTGTCCGGGTCCTCGAGCAGTGAACAGGCAGTTTCGATGCATGCCGGCTGAAGCAGGCCAGGAAACCGATCACTGATGGCCTGCAGCGGCACCGCAGGCTGGGGCGCAACAGCTAGCCCGTGACCGCGACAGCTGTCAAGGTCGACCGAAATAGCGGCAATGGCAACAGTTACCAGTCAGTACACCAGCAACATGCCAACGAAATGCACGTGCCTGACCACAATGCCGGGGCACAACACGTGCAGGTTAGCTATGATCCTTTTTCGTTCTCCAACGCTGTTCGGGTGATCTCATTGTAGAGACCGGCTACCCGGGCGCTGATCGCCTGCCATTCCGGGTGCTGGTCCACCAGAGCTTTGTGTTCTTGTGCATCTTCGATGACCTCTTCCAGATACTCGATATCCAGATCATTGAGTATCTCACCGTTATCAACCTTTTCCTTGAGCGCAAGGATCCTGGGAAGTCGATACTCTTCGAACCGCTTCACCAGCACCTGTATCACTCCGGCATCATTTGACGTATCAGTCATTATTTTCCCTCTGGATTTTTCGTCATGTTTATCATGTAGTCAGGATTTTTCTTCCGGCACGTCATCAGGCAAGGTACAGGGTTATATTACCACCAGGGGCCCCGGCCAGACAGTGCCGCCACCGGCACGGCCGGTATTCGCCACGTGGTAAATATACACCTTACGGACCAGATTGGCTCGGGCAGATCGCCAAATTTTGTTCGGGCGTCCACCAGTACCGCCCTTCCCGGGCTATGGACAATCTTCGTGCAGGTTATCTGTTTTTCATGCCAATGCGTCCGTAGCAGTGCATCAGGCTAACGTGCCTTGCAGCAGATCAGCTCACCATCAGAACAGTAGAACCGTAGCTGCATCGTCGACCGCAACGCCTGCCTCCAGCTCTTCGAGACTGAAAAAGTGCTCAGGCGCCTCATCACTCCCGTCTGTCATGAAACAGCCATGACACCCTTGCGGGGCTGAATAGTTGCCGAATGATTACTTTTTAAACGCCCATAAAAAACACGTCTCGCGGAGGGAGATACGAGACGTGTAGTAGCAAGAGTCAAGAATGTTTTTTTTATTAGAATCCGCGCCACTGGTTAAATACTATCTCTCTGCTGAAACTCTGGCTATTGCACTGAAGTACAATCACCGCGTTTTAATAAAGACAGGACACATCATCCCGACCGGGGCAGGACGTATCACGGACCGGGTCCGCTATTGCAGTTACACACGAAAACAAACAGCAGTGGGTACTGCTTATGCGGGAGTATCTGTTTCCAGCTGGCGCCACACACTGTTGCCGCCAGAGGCCTTTTCAATCGCTGCCATGCGCGCGTCATGCGCCTGGCATTCGGCCTCACTGGCACGAATGACAGGTAAAGGTTTGCGCGCGGGGTCCACGCGCCTTATCCCGGCTTGCTGTGCGCCCTGGCTGTCTACCCTGCTGTCCAGTGACAGGCTCACCTGGCCGCCGGTCATCATCAGGTAGACGTCGGCAAGGATCTCGGCATCCAGCAAGGCGCCGTGCAGTTCACGCTGCGAATTATCTATTTCATAGCGCTTGCAGAGCGCATCAAGGCTGTTGCGTTGCCCGGGATGCATACGGCGCGCCAGCGCCAGCGTATCCAGCACCTTGCAGTGCCCTGCGACCGTACCCGGAGAGGCCGCTAACAGCCGGAATTCGTGATCAATAAAACCCACATCAAACGGTGCATTGTGAATCACCAGTTCTGCGCCCTTGATGAAATCGAGAAACTCATCGGCAACATCGGCAAAGCGGGGCTTGTCTGCCAGTGATTCGTTGGTAATGCCATGCACTTCAACCGCACCCGCATCAATCTCACGGTCCGGCTGAATATACTGATGGTAGGTATTACCGGTAAGACGCCGGTCTATTACCTCGACGCAGCCGATTTCAATAATACGGTGCCCTTCTGAAGGTTCCAGGCCGGTGGTTTCTGTATCCAGTACGATTTGGCGCATGCGTTTTCTGCCGTCTATAAAAGTTCGTCTATGGCCTTGTTCGCCAGTTCATCGGCCAGTTCGTTTTCAGTATGGCCACTGTGGCCCTTTACCCAGGCCCATTCAATCTGATGTCCTTGCGTGGCCTTGTCCAGACGCTGCCAGAGATCCACGTTTTTCACCGGCTTCCTCGCCGCTGTCTTCCAGCCGCGCCGTTTCCAGTTTTCCATCCATTCCTGGATACCCTGCTGCACATATTTCGAGTCCGTCGTCAGGCGCACGCAACAGGGACGCGTCAGGCTTTCAAGCGCCTGGATGGCCGCCATCAGTTCCATGCGGTTGTTGGTTGTCAGTGCTTCCGCGCCATACAGGGTCTTCTCATGACCATTGTGGCGCAGTAATGCGCCCCAGCCACCCGGACCCGGGTTGCCACGGCAGGCACCGTCGGTAAAGATCTCGGTTTCAGTTGACACGTCGCACATTGCCTTGTGTCGAGCTGGGGATCCCGACCGGAAACAGCCGGCGCCGTTCCAGTGGACCTTCTTTCAATGGTGTCAGTACGATACTGCGTTTACGGGCCACCAGTATGTAGGCTGCCGAAAGATACTTGCGGCCATAGTTATCGCCGGGTGCAGCGCTTATACGCAGCTTTTCAAGCAAGCGAACATTTTGCAGTGGCGGATACTGAAAAAGATAACGCGCATGCAGGGTGTCGAAGCCCAGCAATCTGAGCCAGTCCTTCATCCGGTTCATACTGAGAAACTGGCAACCCCATGGCATCTGCCGGTGCTTGCGCGACAATGCGCGGCGTAGCCCCCACAGGCTGCGTGGATTGAAACCGATAATCACCAGGTGGCCGTCCGGGATCAGGCTGCGATCTGCTTCGCGCAATACCTGGTGTGGATCCCGGGTGATTTCCAGGGTATGTGGTAAAACGATGGCATCGATGGTATCGCTCATGATCGGCCACTGCTCGGTATGACCGCCGAGTCCCGCCTGTTGCTGCGCCAGGGGCTCGACGCTCTGAATGACATGGTGGGGAATACGGCTGTTTTCCAGGTGACAGCGTTCCCACGGCGGATCCAGCACCAGCAGGTGATAGCCAAACAGCGTGGGTAACTCGGATTCCAGCGCCAACAGCTCGTTGTGCGCCAGTAATTGCCCCAGCGGGCGCTGGTACCAGCTGCGCAGCGAGGCAGACCTGAGAGGCGCTGTAGATGGCTTGTTCATTACCTCTGAATAATAACGCATTCCGGCCATTCCCGTACTCCAAAAACCCTTTCCCTGAAAACATATTGACCCGCTCCGAAGGGGCTGTCAGGATATGGCCGCAGATTAGGGCTGTATGCAAGATGTGGCGCTGGTCACATACCTTTATATCAAGACCAACCGGGGCATCGCCGATATCAAAGCATGAAGATCCTGCGACTTGTATTATCCGTATTTCTCATCCAGCAGATCGCCGGATGCGCCTCACTCAACACCCCGACACAAAAAAGTGATTCAAGTGATAGTGATTTTGCAACCATCACTGAACTTGATTCGCACAAACCTACCGCCAGTGGCGGACAGTATCATCACTCAACCACCCTGGCTGATAGCAGCACACCGGATTTCTGGACAGAGCTCCGCCAGGGCTTTCGCCTGAGTGGCACACAGCAACCAGCGGTTCGCAAGCACGCCAACGAATACGGCAGAAGTGCACGACAGGTTGAAAGAACATTCAAACGCGGCGATCCCTACCTTGCCTATATATACGAGGAAGTAAAAAAGCGCGGCTTCCCGAGTGAACTGGTGCTGCTACCGTTCGTGGAAAGCGGCTACGACCCCTTTGCCTATTCACATGGCCGGGCTGCCGGCATGTGGCAATTCATACCAGGTACCGGCAAGATGTACGGTCTCAAGCAGGACTGGTGGTATGACGGTCGCCGCGATGTGCTCGAATCAACGCAGGCCGCACTCAACTATCTCGACTATTTACAGCAACGCTTTGACGGCGACTGGCTACTGGCCATTGCTGCCTACAATTCGGGCAGCGGCACTGTCAGCAAGGCCATCAAGCGTAACCGCAAGGCCGGCAAACCGATTGACTTCTGGCACCTGGCCCTGCCGAAAGAAACATCGGCCTATGTTCCAAAGCTGCTCGCTATCAGTGACGTCGTCAGGCATGCCGAAAAATACGGTGTGGTCCTCGCGCCCGTTGATAGCGCCCCTGCTTTTGCCGTTGTCGACACCCGCGGACAGCTGGACATAGCCGTAGCAGCGGAACTCGCAGCGATAGACACAGAGCAGCTGTACCTGTTAAACCCCGGTTTCAACCGCTGGTCGACTCATCCGGACGGACCGCATCAACTGGCCATCCCTCTGGCCCAGGCAGCGGTGTTTGAGGAAAACCTCACAGCACTGCCGGACGAGCAACGCGTCAAGTGGGTACGGCACAAGATTAAAAATGGAGAGACCCTCTCGGGTATTGCCAAACGCTACAACACCACCGTCAGTGTGTTGCGAAATACCAATGTTTTAAAGAGCTCGAATATTCGTAGCGGGCAACACTTGCTGGTACCCGTCGCTGCACAGGATGCCTCACGCTACACGGCGCTGGCGAAACACCTGCAACCGGCCGCCAGCAACTCAAGCGGCAAGCTGACGCACAAGGTACGCCAGGGGGACAGCCTCTGGAATATTGCCCGGCAATACGATGTCACCGTAAGCCAGGTAACGCGCTGGAACCGGCTCGATAACGGGAAACTGATCCGGCCTGGACAACAGTTGGTAATCTGGCAGAAAGGCAGGATACACGCCGATGGCAAACGCATCCGCAAGGTCAACTACACGGTACGCAACGGTGACTCGCTCTACCGGATCGCACAGAAATTCAGTGTCAGCATTACTGACTTGCGACGCTGGAACAATCTCACCAAGGGAAAATATCTGCAACCCGGCCAGCATTTAAAACTGTACGTGGACGTAACCCGACTGCCCTCAGACGTTCACAGCTAGCTATAACATCAATCGTCCGGCAGATTTCGAACCAGCTCCGGGCAATACTGTTCCATCAATTTCCTTGAACCCGCACCGCAACTGATAATACTGCGCATGGCATCCTGCACCGGGATCGACACCGGATGCACATACTTTCCTCGCAGATGATAGATCAGGCCCGACGTCGGATTCGGCCCGGTCGGCACAAATACCGTATAGCTGCCGTCGTCGTGGGTATCGGTAATAAAACAGGTTGCCATGGTGGAATTACAAAAAATCTGCGCCAGCGCTACCGATGAAAAGGGCGAATCCTTGCGGCTGCCAAACAGCTGCAGTACGGTTTCCTTGATCATCGAATAGCCCGGGGCCAACCGCAGTATGCGGGTCTCAACCTGGTTGTAGAAGAATCCGCCCAACCGGGTACGGACCAGCACACCGACAAAGAAACAGGCCGCAACAATCAGAATAATAACGAATGTTTCCGCTATAAATTCATTGGTTTGCGTGTCCTTTATAACAATTCTTGTAAGTGGCTGGATCCAGCTGGCGATCAGATCAAAGATCCATACCGATACCGATACCAGTATCGCAACAGGCAGGATCACAACCAGGCCACCCAGTAGCGAGGTTTTCAGGAAATGTTTGAGCTTATCCATGTAATCTGTACTCCTGTGAAAAAAGTACCGGCGGGAGTGCCCTGCAGCCGCGAATTAATACTGAACAATTTGTGACTGCAGGCCGCTCCACCATTAAAACCCGCAAGCTGCCGGCATCAGCCCTCCGGACGCATATGCGGAAACAGCAGCACATCACGAATCGACGGCGAATCCGTGAACAACATCACCAACCGGTCGATACCAATACCCTCACCCGCCGTGGGTGGCATGCCATGTTCCAGCGCACGGATATAGTCATCATCATAGTGCATTGCTTCCAGATCACCAGCGTCCTTGTCTGCCACCTGCTGGCGGAAACGTTCCGCCTGGTCTTCGGCATCATTCAGCTCGGAGAAACCGTTGGCGATTTCGCGCCCACCGACAAAGAATTCAAAACGATCGGTAATAAACGGATTGTCATCGTTCCTTCGTGCCAGCGGTGACACTTCGGTAGGATATGCAGTAATAAAGGTAGGATCCTGCAGCCGGCCTTCTACCGTCTTTTCAAAAATCTCGATCTGTACCTTACCCAGTCCATAACTGTCTTTCAGTGGAATCTTGAGGTTCGCTGCCACCGCCCTTGCCCGCTCAGGGTCATCAACATCTTCGGGTATCAGTTCGGGATTAAAATGCAAAATGGAATCCCGCACGCTGATGCGGTGAAACGGTTTATCAAAGTCGTAGTGACTGCCCTGATATTCAACAAGGGCACTGCCGAGCAAGTCCTGCGCCATATTGCGCAACAGGTCTTCCGTCAGATCCATTAAATCGTTGAAGTCGGCGTACGACTGGTAAAACTCCAGCATGGTAAACTCGGGATTGTGCCGCGTCGACAAGCCTTCATTGCGGAAGTTGCGGTTAATCTCGTAGACGCGCTCATAACCGCCTACCACCAACCGCTTTAAATACAGCTCAGGGGCGACTCGCAGAAACAGGTCCATGTCGAGTGCATTATGAAAGGTTGAGAAAGGCCGCGCCGTCGCGCCACCCGGAATCGCCTGCATCATAGGGGTTTCCACTTCAAGGAAATCCTTGCCGTTCAGATAATCGCGAATAAACTGCACAATGCGACTGCGCATACGAAAGGTATTGCGCGACACTTCATTCATAATGAGGTCAACATAACGTTGCCGGTAACGGGTTTCCTGGTCCGCAAGACCATGAAACTTCTCTGGCAGTGGCCGCAATGATTTTGTCAGCATGCGGATAGCGTCTGCGCGCACGGACAGCTCACCGGTCCTGGTTTTGAACAGCACGCCTTCAGCACCAATGATATCGCCGACGTCCCAGGTCTTGAAGTTCTGATAGAGGCCTTCAGCTAGTGAATCACGTTGCAGAAATATCTGGATACGGCCGGACATGTCCTGCAACTGTATAAAACTTGCCTTGCCCATCACCCGCTTGGCCATCAGCCGTCCGGCCACATTGACGCGCACCGGCTCAGCCTCCAGCAACTCATTGTCCTTATCGTCATACTCGGCATGCAATTCACCGGCAACCGCGTTGCGGCGGAAATCATTCGGAAAGGCATTGCCATCCTTGCGGATCGCATCGAGTTTGCTGCGCCGCTGGGCGATGAGCGAGTTTTCGTCCTGGTCTGTCATAGTTTGTCTGATATGTAGGGTTTAAAAATACACGTCATTAATAGATTATCACCGAAAAATAACGCGGATAACTGCTTAAATACTCTGCCCTCGCCCTCTCCCGGAGGGCGGCGGGATAAATATGGCAATCACGAAAAGGGCACATCTATAAACCACTCTTCAGACTCGCCTCAATAAACTGGTCCAGGTCACCATCCAGTACCGCCTGGGTATTACCCACCTCGACATTGGTGCGCAGGTCCTTGATACGCGACTGGTCCAGCACATAGGACCGGATCTGGCTGCCCCATCCTATATCTGACTTGGTTTCCTCAAGTGCCTGCTGATCAACGCTGCGCTTTTGTATCTCCAGCTCATACAGCTTCGACTTCAGCTGCTTCATGGCGGTTGCCTTGTTCTTGTGTTGCGAGCGGTCGTTCTGGCACTGCACCACGGTACCACTCGGCTCATGTGTGATACGCACCGCCGACTCTGTGCGGTTAACATGCTGTCCACCGGCACCACTGGCACGGTACACATCAATGCGGAGATCGGCAGGGTTGATGTCAATGTCAATATCGTCATCAATTTCCGGTGAAACAAATACCGCGGCAAATGACGTATGGCGGCGGTTACCGGAATCAAAGGGAGATTTTCTAACCAGCCGGTGCACACCGATCTCAGTACGCAACCAGCCGAACGCATAATCGCCGTCTACCTTCACGGTCGCACTCTTGATACCTGCCACATCACCGGCAGACACCTCGATTAATTCTGTCTTGAAGTCATGACGCTCGGCCCAGCGCAGATACATGCGCAGCAGCATTTCCGCCCAGTCCTGTGCCTCGGTACCACCGGAGCCGGACTGGATGTCGACAAAGGCACTGTTGGCGTCCATCTCGCCGGAGAACATGCGACGGAATTCCAGCCTGGCGATATCTTCTTCAAGCGCATGCACATCCGCTTCTACCGCATCGAGCGTTTCCTGGTCGTTTTCCTCGGCAGCAAACTCCAGCAACTCACTCGCGTCCTGCAGTGATTGAGACATGCTGTTGAGTGTCACCACCACCTCTTCAAGCCGCACCCGTTCCTTACCCAGTTCCTGGGCACGTTCAGGATTATTCCAGACGTCCGGGTCTTCCAGCTCGCGAGTGACCTCGGTCAGCCGTTCATTCTTGCTATCGAGGTCAAAGATACCCCCTGAGAGACGCTGCTCTCCCGTCGAGGTCTTTAATCTGGTTGCGTATCGAGGTCAGGTCAGACATAGATAAGATGCTATTCGTAAAGGAAATTTAAAGCGCGTCATGATACTACTGTTGCTCCGGGGAGACTACTGCGGGCAACCCTGTTAAGCGCCGGGCGAAAGCGGCCAGCATTGGCCCCGTTTGCGACCCATTGCTGCACCCCGGAATAAAGTCAAAATTCAGGTATATCTCATATACTTCTGTTTATACGTATATTTAACGCCATATATCAGTCCGCTTGGCGGCGAGCTTCCATGTGCTCAACAATCAACTGCGGGGTGACAATACCACGATATTCATTCACATCGAGCCGGTAGGCCATGTGCA
Source organism: Gammaproteobacteria bacterium (assembly GCA_029859555.1). Classification (GTDB taxonomy): domain Bacteria; phylum Pseudomonadota; class Gammaproteobacteria; order UBA9214; family UBA9214; genus UBA9214. Next base: position 1,947 of record JAOUCV010000028.1, on the reverse strand, counting down.
CCCGCTGACTACCCCGCGGTAGTACCTCGGTGTTAAAGGCGATGCCGTCGATCTGGCAATTACCGCGCTCGGGACTCAGGGTCATTTTCAGGTGCCGCTGCCCCACCACGCGATGGCTGACGACATTAAAGTCACCTTCAAACACCGGCGCCGGAAAACCCTGGCCCCAGGGACTGGCGTCTCGCAACAGCTGCGCAGTTTCCAGTGACAGCTCCTGTTCAGCGAGTTCACCATCCGAGTAAATGACGCCATTGAGATCATCACGGGAAAGCTGCCGTGATACTTCTTCATCAAACGCGCTGGCAAATGCCGGGTAATGTGCTTCCGGCAGACTCAGACCCGCCGCCATCGCATGGCCGCCAAACTTTGCAATCAGGTCAGGGTGTCGCGCTGCAACCGCATCCAGCGCATCACGAATATGCAAGCCACTAACCGAACGTGCCGAACCTTTTATCTCGCCGTCACCACTGCGTGCAAAGGCAATCACCGGCCGATGAAAACGTTCCTTGATGCGTGCGGCAAGAATACCGATGACGCCCTGATGCCAGCCTGGATCAAACAGGCACAGACCAACCGGCAGCTGTTTATCATCAAGCTTAAGATTCTCGATAGCTTCCAGGGCACGGCTTTGCATATCGGATTCAATATCCTTGCGTTCACGATTCAATGCATCCAGCCGTGCAGCCATTTCCGATGCCGCCTTCGCGTCATCGGCAAGCAGGCATTCAATACCCAGTGACATATCATCAAGGCGACCAGCCGCGTTCAGGCGCGGACCAACCGTAAAACCAAGGTCGGTTGACACCAGCCGCGACAGGCTGCGTCCAGCAACTTCCAGCAAGGCACGAATCCCCGGCACACAGCGACCGGCACGCATCCGCTGTACGCCCTGCTGCACCAGGATGCGGTTATTGCGATCCAGCGGCACCACGTCGGCCACTGTACCGAGCGCGACCAGGTCGAGATACTGTGCAAGATTCGGTTCCGCTATTGCTTCGTTTCGAAACCAGCCCTTGTCACGCAAGCGGGCCCGCAATGCCAGCATCACGTAAAATGCCACACCGACGCCGGCAAGGTTTTTGCTGGGAAAGCCGTCACCGATGTTATTGGGATTGACAATGGCCGCAGCTGCCGGCAATTGCTTGCCGGGCAGGTGATGATCGGTGATCAATACCTTGATGCCCTGCTGACTGGCCGCCGCCACACCTTCAATACTGGAGATACCGTTATCCACAGTCATAATCAGGTCTGGCTGCAATTCAGCTGCCACATTGACTATCTCCGGCGTCAGGCCATAACCGTATTCAAACCGGTTCGGCACCAGGTAATGAATTTCCGTAGCTCCCATGGCACGCAAGGCACGCATGCACAGGGCGCAACTGGTGGCCCCGTCAGCATCAAAGTCTCCAACTACCACGATGCGCTGGTGTCCGCTGACAGCCGCCTCCAGCAAATCAACCGCGCCTGTCAGCCCACCGAGTTCTGCCGGTGGTATCAGACGTTCCAGTGAATAGTCCAGGTCATCGGCGCTCTCGACCGCGCGCGCAGCATAGACCCGGCGCAGTACCGGGTGCAGATCGACGGGAAACTGTTCTGTGGACGAACAACTGCGTCGTACAATGGTTTTACTCATGGCTACACACATCCTCGAAAAAACGCTTGCGCTGCCAGAAAACACGCTGCTGTTTTCTGTTTGTCAAATAACCGTAACCATTGCAGGGACGTATCTCCAGCGAGTCAAGCGCAGCGCTCCTGACTGCCGTCAGTAACGGCGTAAACCAGTGCCGTTCCAGTTGTAGCAATGCATCAACCCAGTTCTCTATATCGCCGTATTGCGCCGGACCTTCAAGCACGTCGTTTACTACCAGTGTCTCGCCATCACCCGGGGCGGCCAGTAATTCGTCCGCGTTCACAGGTAAATCCATACGGCTGACACCCGCCTGCTGT
>JAOUCV010000276.1 GCA_029859555.1 Gammaproteobacteria bacterium | reverse complement strand
CTTCGTTCTCCAGAAAGGCATGTGCCAGCAGGCGGCCGTAACGATCGAATTTTTGCTTGCCGTGCTGTAGCAACAAGGTGCTGGCGTGGTTGTTCAGCAGGTTTTCCAGGTCTGTACGTGCTGTCTCGGCCAGGGGCTGCGCTGTTTTCTCCTTGCGGTCGAGTTCCGGGGCATTGACGCCAATGAACCGCAAGCGTCGACCATCATCGATTTTCACCGTGTCGCCGTCATACACATAGGCAATGCGCACCCGTTCACTGATGTTGTCAGCCGGGCAGTCAGCGGCCTGTGCCTGCCGCGATGGACAAGCGCACCCGAGGAGGATTGTCAGCAGCCCTAACGCAAAAGGGGCGACCAATGTGGCCGCCCCTTTGCTGGATGTTTTTGCCTGAAAACCGGCCGTATTAATTTCCGTAACGCTTGCGGAACTTGTCAACGCGGCCGCCAGTGTCAACCATCTTCTGCTTGCCGGTATAGAACGGGTGGCACTGTGAACAGACTTCGATTGCCAGGTCCTTGCCCACTGTCGAGCGTGTTTCAAAGGTTGCACCGCAACTGCAGGTGACCGTGGTAGCCTCGTATGCCGGGTGTATTTCAGGTTTCATAACTGCCTCAATTCGTTTGTTCCTGTGATCACGACTGACACAGCCGTCACCGTGAAAAGGCCGCAGATAATACGTGATTCGGTGGGGTGCGGCAAGCTAGCCATGCAGCGGGATGATTTTTGCCTTTTTGCGCTGGCCTTGCGATCCAGGCTGATCGCTCTGTAGATGTTGCAGGCTGTTCAACAGGCCGTGCTCGCCCGTTACGTTCTCCCAGAGCAGGCGGTTGATCTGCAGGCAGGCCATCATGGGAGTGCGCGATGTTTCCCTGATTTTATCCAACTTCCATTGCAGGCATCGTAGCCGCTGCTGCTTCTGTTCCGGGGCGCCCTGTATGGCGGTTTCGATAATGTGTTTACGTTTTTCTTCAAAGGCTTGCGGGTCCTGGCGGGCGAGTTCGACCCAGGCATCGAAATCAAATTTCGGGCGGCTAACAGATGCGCTCATACGGTTCTCCGATTTGCCGTGTGTGTCACGGGCTGTTTATTTTTAGATGTACCACTACATCCTATCACAGCTTTTTTGGGGCAACCTGTGTGCAATTCGGACTCTATGCGTAACCAACTGAATTTAATGAACTTACTAAACAGAGCCTGTGGATAACATTGTGGAAAACGCTGGGGATAAAATGTGGCTCCTGGGCGTCTGGCTGTTGCCCGAATAGTGCCCGCTATTCGACGGTGCTGCCGGCCTGCTTGTAAAGTACAGTAAATACAATTGGTTGGAGCAGCCCGTAATGCGGGTTTTCAACTGTCGCCAAGGGTTTTCCTGTGGCTTCCGCGCGGAATGTGCCTGTGTATAACCCTGCAGGGGTGGGGCTGCACGGCTACCGTTGCTGTTATGTATGCATGGAGGCCGTTATTAGCTGGCATTTTGCTGTTATTGGTTGCCAAATGCGGCGATATGTTGATTTTTATGTAAAGAAGACTTCAGGCTTGCTCAAAGTGCAGAATGTGGTCCAGCCTGATTTCCCTCTCCTTATGGCCTTCACCGCTTACGAGCAGAAATTCCTCATGATGACGGCTGCGTAACTCTTCAGGCTGCACTGTTTCGGTGCGAAGTTCGCCATCGAAATCACGCCATATCAGTCTGAGAATTTGCCGGTGCATGACCGCCAACTCATATTCGCTGCGTAGTCCGCAATCCACCGGGGTGTAGTCAGTCATCGTCTCGGCGCGTGGTCAGTGACAGTATTTCACCGTCAAGCCCGGTGACCAGGTGAAATTCGATGGGCCGACAGCAGACCGGGCAATCCTCAATGTAATTCTGGTTGCCGGCAGAGCTGTCGACCGCAGTTTCAAAGGGCTCGCCACAGTAGGGGCAATCGACAAACTCAGTCATGATCTGTTGTGTCAGGCATCCAGTGTTGTAATAACTCGTTCAGGAAGCGCTGGCCTTTTGGCGTTGTCCTGATGACGCCTGCATCATCGCTCAACAGGCCATCCGTCACTCCCTTGTTAACAATAGACTCAATGCCAGTATAGGACAGTCCGGTGGCGACGGTGAATGCGGCCGGTGAAAAGCCCTGATCCAGCCGCAGGGCATTCATGGCGAATTCCAGTACTGCATCCGCCGGCTTAATACGGGTGCTGCTGCCGATGCGTGCGCTGGTGTGCGCATTCTCCAGATAGTTGCGGGGGTGGCGCTGTTTCGCCGTGCGGGTGATGCCCTGGGTAGCGGCGTCGCTGATCTTGGCGTGCGCCCCTGCACCAATCCCGAGGTAGTCGCCGAATTGCCAGTAGTTCATGTTATGCCGGCACTGCTGTTGCGCCCGCCCATAGGCAGAAACCTCGTAGCGCTGATAACCCGCGGCTTCCAGCAGCGCGCGTCCCGCCTGTTGCATCTCCCATAGCGTGTTGTCATCCGGCCGTTGCGGCGGATGGCGGTGAAACCAGGTGTTGGGCTCAATGGTCAGTTCATACCAGGAGATGTGTGCCGGTTTGAGATCCCTGGCCATTTGCAGATCCTGCAGGGCCTGTTTTTGTGTCTGTCCCGGCAGGCCGAACATCAGGTCGAGGTTGAAATTTTCAAAGCCGGCCTGGTGTGCGGCCTCAACGGCGGTTATGGCTTCAGTATCACTGTGGATGCGGCCGATTTTCTTCAACAGCTCGGGCTGGAAGCTCTGGATGCCGATGGATAAACGGTTGATGCCGGCCTCCCTGAACCCCTTGAAACGCGCATGGTCAACGGTGCCGGGGTTGGCTTCCAGTGTAATTTCGGCCTGCGGTTTGAGAGGTATGCGCGCGCGTACATCGGCCAGCAGCCGGTCGATGCCCTCTGGCGAAAACAGGCTGGGAGTGCCGCCGCCAAAGAATACCGTTTCGACTGTGCGTCCCCAGACGGCAGGCAGATCCTGCTCAAGATCGGCTATTAACGCGTCTATGTAGGCGGCTTCAGGAATTTCGTCGCGTGCCTCGTGTGAGTTGAAGTCACAATAGGGGCATTTACGTACACACCAGGGGATATGGATGTACAGCGATAGTGGCGGGGTAGCAGTAAAGTTAAACATCAGATGATTCACGCGTGGCCACTCATGACCACTGGCGGCGAGTGAGGTCGCGATGCTAGCCGGAGTGTCCCAGGGCAGCAACCAGTTGGCGCAGTGCCTGTCCGCGGTGGCTGAGTGAATTTTTTGTTGTCGCAGCCAGTTCGGCAGAGGCACAATTATGCGTCGGTACATAAAAAACCGGGTCATAACCAAAACCGTTGCTGCCGCGCGCGGCCGTCAGGATGCGGCCCTCCCAGCTACCCTGGCAGATCAGGGGTGTCGGATCATCCGCATGTCGCATATAGACCATCAGGCATTGAAAACGCGCACTGCGTTTTGCTTCCGGGACTTCGGCGAGTGCGTCCAGCAGTTTTTCAAGGTTCTGCTGGTCGCTGGCACCTTCCCCGGCATATCGCGCCGAGTATATCCCGGGTGCACCTGCCAGCGCGTCAACTTCCAGGCCGGAGTCATCGGCGATCGCCGGCAGGCCGGTATGTTGTGCGGCATTGCGTGCTTTCAGGATGGCATTTTC
>JAOUCV010000275.1 GCA_029859555.1 Gammaproteobacteria bacterium | reverse complement strand
TAGGCGTTCCAGAAGTCGATCTCCTGTTGTACCAGGGCTGCTTCCGGTGTACCCGTGGTGTTCGGGCTGTTCGGCGTATCAAAGGCCGAATGGCAGCGCTCACAGTTCGGGATATCAATCGGTGCAGTACCGAAACCGACGACTTCGTTGCCCGCGTCATCGAGTACCGCATCACCCTCGGTGCAGCTACCGGCGCCATCACAGTTGGCGTGATGCAGGCGCGCCTTCATCTCCACGTACGGACGGATGGAGTCTTCGTCCACCAGTCCCGGGTCGCCGAAGAAGTCAATCGAGTCTTCAAACGGTGTCAGTGGCAGACCCAGGGCCTCCCAGATGCGCGGTGAAGTCAGCGTGATTGGCAGGTCTTCCAGCACCTTCATCTGGGTGTACACCACGGTGCCGTGGTCTCCAGAGAAGGTCAGCAGGCCTTCCATGTTGTGGCCGGCCGGACCAAAGTTCTCCGGATAGTCCACGTGCAGGCCGAGGCGGTGCTTGTCGGCTTCAAGAGACAGGTTGTTCGGCTTGTAGCCCTCCACGCCGCGTGCACTGACTTCATAAATATACAGGTGGTTCCACACCACGTTCTGGTAGTTGTCGATCGGCACACCGAAGGTACAGCCTTCGTCAGTGTAGTCGCCGTCACCCAGTACCACGCCGGTCGAACCGTTATACTCGCCGGTCAGCATGGCGCCACGGTCACAATCACCGGTCGAACCGACGATGTGTGCCGAATCAGCTACCGTGTTCCACGACAGCAGTGAGTTACCCTCGACAGCGCTGATCAGCGTCGTCGACTGTGGCTTGCCCCTGCCGTCATTACGCGGCTGGGCGTCGTGCCAGTAACGCAGTACGTACTTGTTGAAGTTGCCGCTTGCGTCCAGCGTCGGGTCACGTACGACCGTATGACGGGCCAGCACGTCTGCAGCGGTGTTTTCATTGGGATCGGCTTCAAGCAGGCGCGGGGTGTCGATGCCATTCTGAGGTCTGACGACCTGTGCCAGGATGGAGTTGTAAACCGGCAGCACGCAGCAGTAGGCAAACTCGAAACCAGTGCAGTGCATACCCAGCTCGTAGTTCATCATCATCTTGAACTCGGTCTGGTTCGGCAGTGTTGGAGGAGGTCCGCCTACGGGCAGTACGGTGATAGTACGGGTGTCCGCTGGTGAACAGCTGTCGCCATCGTTGTCGGTGGCGTCAAACATCGTCGTATAGGTGCCCGGCGTGTTGTAGGTCACAAGGCCCGGATCTTTGACAAGCGAAGATGCAGGGAAGCCGCCGTCAAAGGTCCACTCATAGCTCACTATGGTGCCATCACCGTCTGTGGCGGTGCCGGTGTAATCGACCTCATCGCCCTCGGAGATGGTTAAGTTACCAGCTACTGGTGTGTCGATGACACAAACTGGTGGATCATTCTGGCCACCGCCACAGCTTCCGGCGACTGGAAAAGTATCTGATTGGACGCCATCCTGGGTGGCATAAATATTGTCCGCACAGGTGTCTCCACTATATGACCAACTGCCGCTATTGGCGAGATTGGCATCACCCAGTTTGACCGTAGTATCCGCGTCGAAAACTTCGACCAGACCACCGCCGCGTTTAGGCTTGTCGGCACCGCCATCTGCGGTCAGCTCCGCGCCGTCCCAGCTGGCGGCATCGATTTGCACGGCGGCCTGCACCGGCTGCATGCCAAATACCGCCAGCGTACAGAGCAGCAGCCCCAGTGTTGTTGTTGAAAGGATACGTTGCGCTAATGGCATGATACTTCCCCCTAATTGTGTGATTGTTATGCGACTTTCCTGTCGTAAAACTATCGTTGGTTTTCTTTAATCTGGAGTCCAGAGCCAACCATCGGCATACCTTTCCGGAACCCTGCAAACTGTAACTGCTAATTTATGTAGCAATAGTCATACCAAGTAATTGTTAGCCGCGACATGCTGAAGTTATTAAAATTAAGCATCTTCTAATCTTCTAACAAACCATCAATGGCAGGAAACACTGCCAATACTGTCATGTCATATCATGTCATGACAGTCAAAAGCAGGCTTTAGCTCGCCTGATTGGGTATTAGCACCTGTGTTATTAATCAATCAGGACTAGAGGCAGGGCACAGGGTTACATTCTTTATAATGGAATCCAGGAACACTGGCCGGCAAGAAAAGAGAGAGAGGAAAAACTTCCTCTCTCCGTCAGATACAGGGTACGGGCTGCGTCCAGATCTCAGGCAGAAACCGGCGGCATATACACCCTACCCCAGCCCATACTTCTTGAGTTTCCGATACAGCGTGCGCTCACTGATAGCCAACGCCTCTGCAACCAGCCGCCGATTGCCGTGATGCTGTGTCAGCAGGCCGGCTATATGTTGCGACTCCACCTCGTTAAGTGACGCAGGTTTTTCCACAACGGCGATAGCCGGTGCGGTGGTCGGCTCGTCCGGGCACGGGTTGTGCCGCATGCGCGACTGGGAATGGATCCGCATCACCTCGATCACCGTGTCGGCATCGATTTGGTTATTCTTGCTCTGGGTGGCCGCGATAAACAGGATATTACGCAATTCGCGCACATTCCCCGGGTAATCATATTGCTTCAGCTGCTCAATAGCCTCCCGGCTGAGCTTGTAATCGTACGGCATCGTTCGCGAAACCAGTTCCAGCAGGTTAGCTGCCAGCAAACCGATATCATCCAGCCGCTCACGTAGCGGCGGCAGCCGTACCGCCAGGCAGGCAATGCGGTAATAGAAATCCTCACGGAACTGGCCGTCGGTAACATGTTCCCACAGATGCCTGTTGGTCGCACAGATGATACGCACGTCGGCACTGCGATATCCCTTGCCGCCAACACGCCGGAACTGCCCGGTTTCCAGCACGCGTAACAGCTTTGCCTGCTGGGCCAGCGGTAATTCGCCGACCTCGTCGAGAAACAGGGTACCGCCGTCGGCCTGCTCATAGAGACCGATCCGGTCACTGACACTGCCGGTGAATGAACCGCGCACATGACCGAAGACTTCAGTCTCAAACAGGTTCTCGGTCAATACCGTGCAGTCCACGGTCAGAAACGGCTTGTCGCGTCGTTCGGAATGGCTGTGAATAAAGTGCGCTGCCAGCTCTTTACCGGTACCCGTTTCGCCCTGCAACAGCACCGGCGCCTGGGCCGCCGCGACCATTTTCAGCTGATCCAGGCAGGCAAGAAACGGTGGCGTCTGGCCAACCATGCGGCATCCATTAACACGGCGCTCTTCCGGACCCGACAAGTGCTGAATGAGCTCGCCCATGTAAAGCTCGCCATTGCTGCCGCGCAGCGGGAAAGCCGAGACACGGACCTGGCACATCCGGTTGTCCCCGTCATAATGAACATGCAAACAGGAATCGGTCTTGCCTATCTCAAACAGGTTTGCATGCGGGCAGTCTTCACCGGACTCATGGCAAGGCGCATCCTTGTCATGACTGACCTTGTAACAGGGCAAGCCAACGGCATAGTCACGTGATACAGCAAAGTTCTTTTCGTAGGCGCGGTTGATGGCGACGATCCGGTAATCCCGGTCAATCACTACAAAAGGCTGCTCATGGGTGTCGACCAGCGATTGCAGCTCAATCGGTACCGGCGTATTAGATAGCTTCTTCTGCAATTGCATAGTTTG
>JAOUCV010000027.1 GCA_029859555.1 Gammaproteobacteria bacterium | reverse complement strand
TCAGTGTCACTTCCCTGATCTTGTACTGGCTGCCTTCGGTGACATTGATGGTGATATAGATATCTTTCTTGTCCGGCGTGATAGATACCTGGGTAGAATTGATATTGAACTTCAGATAGCCCCGGTCCAGATAGAAAGTGCGCATGGTTTCCAGGTCAGCAGAAAGTCCCTGCTTGGAATACTGGTCACTCTTGGTAAATGTCGAGAAAAAACTTGGCGTTGTCAGGGAAAATTCGTCCAGCAAATCCTTGTCGGGATACTGGTGGTTGCCGATGATATTGATCTGCTTGATACGCGCGGCGCGGCCCTCGGACACGTTTATCAGGATACCGACGCGATTGCGATCCAGCGGCGTTACCGTTGTGTCTATCTTGACAGCATATTTACCCCGGCTGAAGTACTGCCGACGCAGTTCCTGCTCAACCTTCTCCAGCAGGGATCGATCGAATACACGACCTTCCGCCAGGCCGATCTCCTTAAGCCCTTCCAGCAGTTCCTCACTGTCGAGATCCTTGTTGCCTTCAATAGCAATACTGCTGATAGCGGCACGCTCCCTGACAAAGACAACCAGCACCGAACCATCTCTCTCGAGTGAAACATCATTAAAAAAGCCACTCTTGAAAAGAGCCTTGATGGCATTGACGCTAGCCCGGGAATCGACCGTCTGGCCAACCTTGATTGGCAGATAATTAAACACCGTACCGGCAGAAATACGCTGCAGTCCTTCCACGCGTATATCCAGTACCGTAAACGGCTCAAAGGCGTGCGCTACCCCGCTGAGTAGCAGGTATAACAGAAAAATCCGGACCGGGAAAAATATGCGTTTCAGCTGCAAATGCATTTCTCGACTCAATCAAGCAAACGTAGCAGATCGTTATAAAAAGCCAGTGACATCAGTGCCAGCAGCAGTGCAATTCCAATTTTTTGCCCGGCAAGCTGTACCGCATCGGTTACCGGACTGCCTTTAACCAGTTCCACCAGGTAGAACAGCAAATGGCCACCATCCAGCACCGGCACCGGCAACAGGTTCAGCACCCCCAGGCTGACACTGACAATCCCCAGAAAACTGAGGAAAGAAGCCAGGCCAATTGCGGCAGACTGCCCTGCATACTGCGCAATGGTAATCGGACCACTCAGGTTCTCGACCGAGGCCTTGCCGCTGAGCATTTTCCAGAGCGTTCGGAACGTCAGCGTCGTGACTTCCCAGGTTCTGCCCAGTGCCTCCGGCACAGCCTCGAGCAGCCCGTAGCGAACAACGACGCGCATTGTAGCACGCTGTTCCTTATCCGGAAGTTGAACATAGGCGCCAATACGTCCTATTTCCGAGCCATTCTCGGCGACACTGTCCGGCCTCAAGGAGAGTTCGAACAACTCGCCTTCGCGGCGTACCTGGATGACAATATCCTGCAACGGCCGCTCGCGCACATAATCCACCCACTGTGCCCAACTGTTGATCGCCACGCCGTCAGCCAGCACGATATGGTCGCCTGGCAAAATGCCCGCACGTGCTCCGGCTCCGCCGTCAACCAGCGACTCAATCACAGCCGGCGGCTGCCAGGGCGTCAGGCCAAAGTTTTCCAGCACCCCGCCTTTCTTTAACAACTCATCCGGGGTTTCAAAGCGTACCTGCAAATTCCGCTCCTGACCTCCAGCATCACGTACCGTAACGGCAACAGTATCCAGCCCGTCCAGACCGGCATCCAGCAGGGCAAGCACCGTTGATTCCCAGGTCAGGGTTGGCCGACCCTCGACACTGATAATTTCATCACCTGACAGAATACCTGCGTCAGCAGCATAGGAAGCCGGGGCCACATCGCCGACAATCGGCTTCAGACCGGGCATACCGGTAACGAACATGGCCCAGTAAACAAGAATTGCAAACAGAAAATTGAATGCCGGCCCCGCCACCACGACCGCAATACGTGTTTTCACCGACTGGCGATTAAAAGCACGTGAAAGTTCTGAAGGATCCACCTCACCTTCACGCTCATCCAGCATCTTCACATAACCGCCCAGTGGCAGTGCAGCTATCACCAGCTCGGTGTTGTCCTTGCCAAAGTTACGCTTCCACAAGGGTTTGCCGAAACCGATTGAAAACCGCAATACCTTGACACCCAGGCGACGCGCAACCCAGAAATGTCCGTATTCATGGACGGTGACAAGCACTCCGATGGCTACAATAAATGCGGCCAGCGAAAACAACAGGCCGCTCATTGCGGCACCCTCACCTTGCCGGAATCGATATATTCATTTGCAACAGCACGTGCATGCGCATCATCTGCCAGGATGGTATCAAGCCTGTCTGCAACGTGTAGCGCACACTGTTCCAGCGCCTGCTCAACAACCTGCGCAATCGCCGTGAACGCAATTCGCTCATCCAGGAATGCCTGTACCGCCACTTCATTGGCTGCATTCAGAATAGCCGGCGCGGTGCCACCACTGCGCCAGGCGGTTGTTGCCAGCTCCAGACAGGGATAGTGCGCCTTGTCAGGGGCTTCGAATTGCAGGTTTTCAACCGCCATCAGATCAAGTCGCCGGGCCCCGGATTCGATACGCTCGGGCCATCCCAGCGCATGACTGATGGGAATGCGCATATCCGGATTACCCATCTGCGCCAGCACCGAACCATCATTATATTCAACCAGTGAATGCACCAGCGATTGCCGATGCAATACCACATTTATATTTTCCATCGGCAAACCAAATAACCAGCCTGCCTCGATCACCTCAAGGCCCTTGTTCATCATGGTGGCAGAATCAACTGAAATTTTACGGCCCATGTCCCAGGTCGGGTGCGCACAGGCCTGTTCAGGTGTCACTGCAGACAGCTGGCTGACCGGCAAGTTCCTGAACGGGCCACCTGACGCCGTCAGCATAATATTGCGCACCCCGACCGGTGCTGCACCGGCCACGTAATTATCCGGCAGGCACTGCAAAATGGCATTGTGTTCACTGTCAACCGGCAACAGGGTGGCGCGGCTGTCACGCACCGCCTGCATAAACAGCGCACCGGACATAACCAGCGCTTCCTTGTTTGCCAGCATCACGCGTTTGCCGGTACGTGCCGCTTCCAGTGAAGGCAACAGCCCGGCAGCTCCGACGATCGCTGCCATTACAAAATCCACTGCCTCGTGACCCGCTACCGTCAGCAGTCCGTCCGTACCCGACAACACCTGTACATCAGGGGCTGATTGCTTCAACAGTACCGCCAGCTGATTAGCAGCATCGGCATCTGCCATCACGGCATATTGGGGTTGAAATTGCACACACTGTGCAACCAGCTTGTCGACGCTGCTGTTTGCCGTCAGCGCAATAACCCGGAAGCGTCGCGGATGGCGCGCAATTACATCCAGCGTACTCAGACCAATCGAACCGGTCGACCCGAGCAAGCAGACGCCAACAGGTTTAGCCGTCGTCATTACAGACCCAGCCACAGATAACCGGCGAGAAATACAGGTGCCGCCGCAACCAGGCCGTCAATACGGTCGAAGATTCCGCCGTGACCGGGAATAATATGACCGCTGTCCTTGATACCGCTGTGGCGCTTCATCAAACTTTCCAGCAGATCACCAACCACTGAAAACAGCACGGCAATGCCGGCTACCAGCATAAACATCAAGGTCCATTTGACCGACTCACTGAAGAGCATGCCGGCAATGCCGGCAAATACCAGACTGGAAAACAAACCACCGTAGACACCTTCCCAGGTTTTCCCCGGACTGATTGCCGGGGCGAGTTTTGTTTTACCCCACTGACGACCTGCAAAATAGGCACCACTGTCCGCCAGCCACACCAGCACCATCATCATCAGCGTCAACACCGGACCACGCTCACCACTGGCATGCAAGGTCACCAGTGAGGCCCATGCCGGCAGCAGCACCAGTGCGCCGGCAAGCAGCTTGATATTGACCGTTAGCGGGGAGAGTACTGCGAAAAACTGCGGGCGTGACAGCCAGAACAAGGCGCATAACCACCAGATCATCGCCAGCAGCAGCAACGGGAAAAGCAGCTGCGACAAACCTGTTTGCCAGAGCATCCACATCAGGGCCGCCATCACCACGACATAAGCAATACGCTGAAAAATTTGCGCAACAGGAACCAGATGGCTCCATTCCCACGCAGCCAGCAGCATTATGGCAGCCAGTATCGCTGTAAACACAGGCGTGGACAGAAACAGTACGCCACAGACAACCAGGGGCACCATAATGGCAGCAGATAGCAGCCGCGCCTTAAGCACCTTTTTGCTGCTCCACCTGTTCACCGGTGCGCCCAAAGCGTCGCTGGCGATTGGCATACCAGGACAGCGCATCATCAAGTTTTTGTCCGTCAAAGGCCGGCCACAGTGTGTCGGTAAAATACAGCTCGGTATAGGCCAGTTGCCACAGCAGGAAGTTACTGATGCGCTGCTCACCACCGGTGCGGATAAACAAATCCGGGGGTGGCAGGTCCGACAGACACACTTCGGCCGCCAGCATATCGGGGGTAATTTCCTGCGGCTGCAGTGTACCGTCAGCCAGACGCGGCGCGAGATTCTGAACCGCCCGGGTAATGTCCCACTGACCGCCGTAATTCGCCGCGATCACCAGGTCCAGACCTGAATTATCACGGGTGTCTTCTTCTGCAGCGGCAATTAACGCGCGCAGATTTTCCGAGAAGGCCGTGCGGTCACCGATAAAGCGCAGCCTGACACCGTTGCGATTCAGTGCCACCACTTCCTTTTTAAGGGCATGTACGAACAGGTCCATGATCAGGCTGACCTCACCACTCGGCCGCCGCCAGTTCTCGCTGCTGAAAGCAAACAGCGTCAGTGCCTGAATATTCTTGTCAAGACAGGCCTCTACCACGCGGCGCACCGACTTCACACCCTCACGGTGGCCCATGTAGCGCGGCAACAGACGCGCACGTGCCCAGCGGCCGTTACCATCCATGATAATGGCAATGTGGCGCGGCAAACTGCCCTGATTACTGTCTTCTGCCATCAAATGAACCCGTTGTGCCCCTGTGCCCGGTAGTCATCGTGTCCGGCCGGCTAGATTTCCATCAATTCAGTTTCCTTGGTGGCAAGGATCTTGTCCACCTCGGCAACATGGGCATCCGTCAATTTCTGTATCGCATCCTGCGCCTTGCGTTCTTCGTCCTCGGAGATTTCCTTCTCCTTCAACAAATCCTTGAAATCACTATTCGCATCGCGCCTGATGTTACGAATAGCAACCTTTGCCGCCTCACCATCATGACGCACAACCTTTACCAGCTCACGGCGTGTTTCTTCTGTCAGTGGCGGCATGGGAATGCGCATGACGGTTCCTGCCGTTGACGGATTAAGCCCCAGATCGGATTTCAAAATAGCCTTCTCGATGGCCTGCACCATGGTCTTTTCCCATGGTGTTACCGTCAGGGTTCGCGCATCTTCGATTCCAATATTTGCCACCTGCGAGATCGGCACATCGGAGCCGTAATAATCAACCACCAGATGATCCAGCAGACTCGGATGTGCCCGACCGGTACGTACCTTTCCAAGCGTTAGCCTGAATGCCTCAATAGTCTTGTCCATGCGCACACCGGCATCCTGCAATATCTCGTCAATCATTCCTGCTTCTCCTGCTGTACCAGCGTTCCGATATCCTGCCCGTCGATAATCCGGCCAAGCTGGCCGGCTTCGAACATATTGAAAACGCGCAACGGCATGTTGTGTTCACTGCAGAGTACCAGCGCCGTTGCGTCCATGACACCGAGTTTTTGTGCCAGCGCCTCGTCATAGCTGATGCGCTTGTACAGTGTGGCATCCGGACTGGTCATCGGGTCAGCTGTGTATACACCATCAACCTTGGTTGCCTTGAGCATAATATCCGCACCAATTTCGATGGCTCGCAAACTCGCGGCAGAGTCAGTGGTAAAAAACGGATTACCGGTACCTGCGGCAAAAATGACTACCCGCCCCTGTTCAAGATGCCGGACTGCCTGCCGGGTTGAATAAGGCTCACAAACCTGGTCGATAGTCAGCGCCGACATCACGCGACAGTCGGTTCCTGTTTTCTCAATGGCATCCTGCATGGCAAGTGCATTCATGACCGTTGCCAGCATCCCCATGTGATCACCACTGACCCGGTTCATGCCCTGCGCTGCCAGACCGGCGCCACGCAGCAGGTTGCCACCACCGATGACCAGTCCCAGCTGTGTTCCCTGACTGGCAACTGCATGTATTTCATCGGCCAGGCGCAGCGCCACTGCCGGATCAATTCCGTGTGTCCCCTGCCCCATCAGCGCTTCGCCACTGAGCTTTAGCAATACCCGTTTATATAACATTCAATATCCTTTGCATTCAATATGTTATAATTTTTATCGCCAGAATTTCCAGCCCGGCCATTGTCGTATGTTTTCCCGGGGATTGCCATAAAAAAACGGGGTCGAATATCGACCCCGTTTGTGTGTACTGCAAGACTGATGATTCAACCACCCTTGACCTGAGCCATCACCTCGTCTGCAAAGTTCTCTGCTTTCTTTTCAATGCCCTCACCCAGTTCAACGCGCTCGAAGCGTAGCACGCTGGCGTCTGCCTGTTTCAGTAACTTGCCAACGGTCTGATCGGGGTCCTTGACGAAAGACTGTCCCAGCAAAGTAATCTCGGCGAGGTACTTGCGAATCCGGCCACTGATCATCTTTTCGATAATGTCATCAGGTTTGCCGCTTTCCCGTGCCTGGGCGGTGAAGATATTACGCTCTGCAGCCACCATATCTTCAGGCACCTGCTCTTCGGAAACGCAAACCGGACGCGGGTCATGGGCCGCGATATGCATCGCCAGATCCTTGCCCAGCACATCGTCACCACCGGCCAGTTCCACCAGCACGCCGATACGCACGCCGTGGCGATAGCTGGCAAGGGCATTATCGCTTTCAATACGGATAAAACGTCGCACCGAGATATTCTCGCCAATGCTGGCGATCAGTGCCTTGCGTACATCCTCTACGGTATCGCTGTTTCCATCATTAAGCGGCAACGCCATCAGTGCATCCAGATCAGCCGGATTGTCAGCCAGGACCCGCCTGGCAATCGCGCTTGCGAAGTCCTGAAAATCGTCTTTCTTGGCAACGAAATCAGTTTCACAATTAACCTCTGCAATGGCAGCTGTCTTGCTGTCACTGCTAATCTCGATGACCACCAGACCCTCTGCAGCAACACGGCTTGCCTTCTTGTCGGCTTTCGCCAGGCCGGTTTTACGCAACGCCTCAATAGCCGTTTCCATATTACCATCTGCATCTACCAGTGCTTTCTTGCACTCCATCATTCCGGAGCCGGTACGTTCGCGCAGTTCTTTTACCAGCGCAGCAGTAATTGCCATATCACATATCCTCTAGATTCTTTCCACGTACTGATAAAAACCTGCCGGGCAGGCTTAATCTTCCCCGGCTTCAGTCCTGGCTGCAGCTTCAGTCCCGGCATCAGCGGCTTCAGTCTTGTCTGCCGGTTCAGCTTCAGCAGCGGTTTCCCCGGTTTCAGCCGGCTCGGATTCTGCCTTCTTCAGAGATACCTTCTTTGCCGTCTTTTTAGGCTTCTTCCTGGCCGGCTTGGCAGCATCATTGCCATCAAGCTCGATAAATTCATCCGTGGAATCGGCAACGGCATGCGCAACACTCAACTTGCCGGTATCTACTGCAGCAGCTGCAGACTCGACAAACAGCTTGATCGCACGAATCGCGTCATCATTACCGGGAATTACATAATCAACGCCATCCAGAGAATTATTGGTATCAACAACACCGATCACCGGGATACCCAGTTTTCTGGCTTCGCTGATAGCGATCTTTTCGTGGCCCACGTCGACAATAAACATGGCATCGGGAATGCCACGCATGTTCTTGATTCCACCAAGACTGCGCTCCAGCTTCTCAAGCTCACGACTCAGCATCAGCCCTTCTTTTTTGCTGATTTTGTCGAATGAACCGTCTCCAGACATTGTCTCGAGATCTTTCAGGCGCTTGATGGAAGCGCGCACTGTCTTGTAGTTTGTCAACATGCCGCCAAGCCAGCGGTGATTGACATACGGCATTCCGCAACGCTCTGCATTTTCCTTGATTGCAGCCTGCGCTGAACGCTTGGTGCCAACGAACAGTACCGTGCCGCCGTTAGCAACCATACTGCCAACATAGTTCATGGCATCTGTAAACAGAGGCATGGTTTTTTCAAGGTTGATAATGTGGATCTTGCCGCGCTCTCCGAAGATATAGGGGGCCATCTTCGGGTTCCAGTAACGGGTCTGGTGACCAAAATGCACGCCGGCTTCAAGCATCTGGCGCATAGTGACATCTGTCATTTTCAAAATTCTCCAATATTCAGGGTTAGTCTTCCATGCATCCCATGACGACAACCCGAATGACTGCATTTGTGTGCATACAGTCAACCAGGCACCCTGCCGCATGTGCCGATACATGTGTGAATTAGGTCAGGCGGGACTTCAAACCCCACTTAACAAGCCCGCCTTTATACCATACACTCACCTGCACAGCAATCAGGTAAGCCGGCCGGCGTACTGCCACAGACCCGGATCTAACCCATAAATATCAGGATGTTAAATGCCAGTCTCCATAAAAAACCCTGACGAAATCGAGAAGATGCGTATCGCCGGACGTCTCGGTGGTGAAGTCCTGAGAATGATCCGGCCGCATGTACAACCCGGCATCACCACCAACGAACTGGACCGTATCTGTCACGATTACATCGTCAACCAGCAACAGGCAATCCCGGCACCGCTCAATTACCGTGGCTTCCCGAAATCTATTTGCACCTCGATTAATCACGTCGTCTGCCATGGCATACCCGGCGACAAGGTCATTAAAAAAGGTGATGCCGTTAATATAGACGTCACCGTTATCAAGGATGGATTCCATGGCGACACCAGCAAGATGTTCTTTGCCGGCACACCCACGGTTGCCGCCGAGCGGCTGGCTCGTATCAGCCACGAGTGCATGAAAATCGGCATTGAAATGGTAAAACCCGGTGTCCAGCTCGGCGACATCGGCCACGCTATCCAGCAGCATGCAGAATCTCAACATTGTTCGATTGTGCGCGAGTACTGCGGACATGGAATCGGTCGTGAATTTCACGAGGATCCACAGGTATTACACTACGGCAAGCCGGGCACCGGCATGAAGCTCGAAGCCGGCATGACGTTCACGATTGAACCCATGGTGAATGCCGGCAAACGGCATACCAAAATGTTGCCGGATGGCTGGACTGTGGTTACCAAAGACCACAGCCTCTCTGCACAATGGGAACACACCATCCTGGTAACCGACACCGGCCATGAAGTGCTGACCTGTCTGCCCGACGACCAGGTGTAGTCTTTTTCAAGACCATCATGACTGACAGTGATCCGGTGATCGCCACCACGGCAACCTTTGAATCCTGGTTTCAGCTGCCTGAACTGGATAAGACATCCGCTCAATCCGGCAGTCCGCTGAAAGCTTTCAAGCAATGCCTGCAACAGGGCAATCAGATTCTCGGGCAGCAGTTCGATAATGGCGCTGGCGCTCCCGTCCTGGTCCATGCCCGCTCCTGGCTAATCGACCAGGTGCTGACGCGTACATGGGCCCGCTTCATGGGTACAGAAAGCAGGCAGGCAGCACTGGTAGCCGTGGGCGGCTATGGGCGCAGCGAATTAATGCCCGGCTCCGATGTTGACCTGCTGATTCTGCTGCCTGATGACGAGGGCAACCGCTTTGACGGGCAGATCACCGAATTAATAACCTTCCTCTGGGATATCGGACTGGAGGTCGGCCACAGCGTGCGCACCATCGAGGACTGCATCGAACAATCACTTGCCGATGTCACCGTGGTTACCAACCTCATGGAAGCGCGCTTGCTTGCCGGCTCGGAGCAGCTGTTCCGGCGCATGCAGAAAGGTATCGAACCCGCAGAGATCTGGGACAGCCGTAAATTTTTTGAAGTAAAGAGTGCCGAACAGCGTCGCCGTTACAAAAAATACCACGATTCCGCCTACAACCTCGAACCGAATATCAAGGAGGGTCCCGGCGGTCTGCGCGACATCCAGATGATTGCCTGGGTTGCCAACAGGCATTTTGGCACCGCATCGCTGCAACAACTGGTTGACCATGGATTCCTGACACGCAAGGAATATGAAACCCTGGTCGAGGGTCGCGACCTGCTGTGGAATATCCGCTTCGCCCTGCACATGCTGACCGGGCGAGGTGAAGACCGTTTGCTGTTTGATTACCAGCGCACACTGGCCAGCACATTCGACTTCCATGACGACGACAAACGACTCGGTGTGGAAGCCTTCATGAAGCAGTACTACCGCACCATTATGGAGCTCAGCCGCCTTAACGAGATGTTGCTGCAACTGTTCCATGAAAACATCCTGCACCCGGAAGGTCCGGGCGAACCTGTCATCATCAACAAACGCTTCCAGAGCCGTGACGGCTACATTGAAATCAGTAATGACAAGGTTTTTGCGCACTACCCGTTTGCGCTACTCGAAATATTTCTGTTGCTGGAACAGGACCCGGAATTGCAGGGTGTTCGTGCCGGCACCATCCGGGCCATACGCCAGCATCGCCATCTGATTGATGATGACTACCGCAACGATATCAGGGCCCGCAGCCTGTTCATGGAAATAATCAGGCAACCGCACGGGCTCACACACCAACTGCAGCGCATGAACGTATACGGCATTCTCGCTGCCTACCTGCCCGCTTTCCGGCATATTGTCGGGCTGATGCAATATGACCTGTTTCATATCTATACGGTAGACGAGCACATTCTCGAGGTTATTCGAAACCTGCGCCGCTTCACCGTACATGAACATGCGTGTGAATTTCCGCTCTGCAGCCATGTCATCGCTACCCTGCCAAAGCCCGAACTGCTGTACCTTGCCGGCCTGTTTCACGATATCGCCAAGGGGCGTGGTGGCGACCACTCAACGCTGGGCGGCGAGGTTGCCCGCACCTTCTGCCTCAAGCATGGCCTTGGCAACTACGACACAGAACTGGTTAGCTGGCTTGTCAACCAGCACTTGCTGATGTCGTCAACCGCGCAACGTGAAGATATCAGCGACCCGGTTGTTGTAAACCGGTTTGCCGGAACCGTTGGAAATACCATATACCTGGATTACCTGTACCTGCTGACAGTTGCGGATATACGTGGCACCAACCCGGAGATGTGGAACAGCTGGAAGGATGCCCTGCTGAAACAGCTCTACTACAACACGCGTCGCGCACTGCAACGCGGACTGCAGGATCCGCTGGAACGTGCCGAACATATTCAGCAGATTCGGCAAGCCACCTCAAAGCTGCTGCAGGAACCGCCCTCCGGGGCCGGCATCCTGTGGGACAGTTTCGGCGACGAATATTTTCTGCGCCACGCTCCCGAGCAAATAGCGCACCACACACAGCTGCTGATAAACAGGACGGATAACAACAATATCATCGACATCCAGCCGCTAACCGAACGCGGCGGTACAGAAATACTCATTTTTGCACCTTCCGGTGAGAACCTGTTCAGCCGCATAACTGCCGTACTGGACCAGCTGGGACTGAACGTTGTTAATGCCGGCATTACCACAACTACTGACAACCATATCCTGGACACCTTTGATGTACTTGAAGAATCCGGGGAACCGGTATCAAACGACATGCGCATTGAAGAAATCAGGACAGCCCTGCTGGGCGAAATCAACAACAGTGATCGAAAACCCTGGCAAATCACACGACGCACACCGCATCGGTACCGGCATTTTCCGATCAAGACACATCTTGAATTCAAGCAGGACAGCCTTGACCACCGTACGGTCATGGAACTGGTGACAGCCGACCGCCCGGGCCTGTTATCACAAATAGGAAGGGCATTTGCAGACTGCGGCGTAAAACTGCTGAATGCCAAGATCGCTACCCTCGGCTCACGTGTGGAAGATGTGTATTACATTACCGACAAGAACAATGAGCCCCTGTCAGACACGCTGATCTCGGAATGCCTGGAAAAAGCAATCTACAAATACCTGGATATCGATAACACTGCTGCATCCGGCAACTTCAACCAGTAACTCTCTCGACCAGCTCCACGGCATTTCCGTCCGGATCCCGGCAAAACAGCGCACGGCGCCCGGAACGACTCAGCTTATAAGGTATATCAGCAGCCTCCAGAGCGACTTCGATTGCGCCAAGATCAAGCACATCAAGTGCAAAATGCCGGTCGCGCCCGCCATGCTCAGGCAAGTCTGCCGGTGCGTTTACCGAAGGCATTTCCAGCAGGTGAATCTGTGCCGTACCCACCACCAGCCAGGCGCCATGGAAACTCATCTGCGGACGTGACTCGTCAAGCTCCAGTCCCAGCAGCCCCTGGTAAAATTCCAGCGCGCGCGCCGTATCCTTAACCAGCAGGCTCACATGATTAAGCGCAATAACATTCGTCATGCTTCATCCCTTGAATGAATACGTGCTGCCAGCGCAGCAGCCGTTACCACCATAAAACCACCCAGCCACTCTCTCGGCAACACCAGTTCATCTGTCAGTAACAAAGCTG
>JAOUCV010000026.1 GCA_029859555.1 Gammaproteobacteria bacterium | reverse complement strand
GTATTCCACGCTACTGACGCCGGAAGGCCTCAATCTGGGCATTTTCCATGCAGCCTCACTGGTTGCCATGACCACCTCCCTGTTGCTACTACTGTCGATGCTGGTGGAACCGGTGGAGAATCTCGGTATTGCCGTGTTCCCGCTGGCTGCTATCAGTATCGCACTGACATTGCTCTACCCTGAGCCACATTTAATTACCAGCGCCGGCTCCTGGCAGTTGATCAGTCATATTCTGGCCTCGCTGCTCGCCTACAGTATTTTCGGTCTCGCGGTGCTGCAGGCGATCCTGCTTGCCGTTCAGGACAGTCACCTGCGAAATCGCAGTCCGGGCGGGTTTATCCGGGCATTACCACCACTACAGACCATGGAATCCCTGCTGTTCCAGATGATCGCGACCGGTTTTGTGCTGCTGAGCCTGGCACTGATCACCGGCGCAGTGTTTCTGGAAGATATTTTTGCCCAGCACCTGGTACATAAAACCACGCTTTCCATTGTTGCCTGGTGTGTGTTTGCCGTCCTGCTGTGGGGGCGCTGGCGCTTCGGCTGGCGCGGCCGCACTGCCATACGCTGGACCATTGGCGGCTTTATCTTCCTGATGCTGGCCTATTTCGGCAGCAAGTTCGTGCTGGAACTGGTGCTGGCCAACCCGGCGGGCTGAAGGTCTGACGCCAACCCGGGTATCGACCCTGCCGCGGGCTATTGATTCACAGCCACGGTAATTTTTCTGTAAAATGCTGTTTCCTTAATTAACAAGAGGCTGTACCCGTTTGGACGATACCCCCCTTAGCGTCCTGTTTGCAGCGCTGTTTTTTCTGATACTGCTGTCCGCCTTCTTTTCAGGTTCAGAGACCGGCCTGATGACGCTCAACCGTTATCGCCTGCGCCATCTCGCGGACAAGCAGCATCCCGGCGCCAGGCGCGTACAAAAATTGCTGCAGCGCCAGGACCGCCTGATCGGCCTGATCTTGCTCGGCAACAATTTTGTAAACGTGCTGGCATCGATCCTTACGACACTGATCACGCTGCGTATTTATAACGACACCGGCCCGGTATTTGCGGCAGGCATGCTGTTGACACTGGTTATTCTGCTGTTTTCTGAAGTCACCCCGAAAACCCTGGCCGCCCTGCATCCAGAGGCCGTTGCCTACCCGGCTGCCTTTGTCTACACCCCGCTGCTGAAGCTGTTATACCCGTTTGTCTGGGTCGTGAACGTGATCGCCAACAGCTTGCTGAAACTGCTGGGCGTATCACCGGAAAACCAGCCCTCACAGGCACTCACCAACGAGGAACTGCGCACCGTTGTCATAGAGGCCGGCGCCATGATTCCAAAGCGTCACCAGTCGATGCTGCTGAACCTGATGGATCTGGAAAAGGTTACCGTGGAAGACATCATGGTGCCACGCAACGAAGTCACCGGCATCGATATCGAGGACGACTGGGAAACGACCCGTAAACAGTTGATGGAGAGTCAGTACACGCGACTGCCGCTGTTTCGAGAAAGTATCGACAATGTTCTTGGCACCTTGCACATGCGCGATGTGCTGCCGCTGCTGTACCGGGACCAGCTCGACCCGGAGGCACTGCAACGCATTGCGCTAGCACCGTACTTCATACCGGAAAACACCTCTCTGAACCGGCAACTGCTGCATTTCCAGCGGGAACATTGCCGTATCGGTTTTGCTGTGAACGAATATGGCGACATCCAGGGTCTGGTGACACTGGAAGACATCCTGGAAGAAATTGTCGGTGAATTCACCTCTGACCCTACCGCACACATTGAAGATATACAGCCACAGGCGGATGGCACCTGGCTGGTTGATGGATCAATCAACATCCGCAATCTGAACAGTGCACTGAAAATGAAACTGCAGACTAATGGACCGAAAACACTCAATGGCCTGATCACCGAGTACATGGAAATGATCCCGGAGAGCGGCACCAGCCTGTTACTCGACAATCACCCTGTCGATATCGTGCAAATCAAGGACAACATGGTAAAAACCGTGCGCGTACACCCCGCACTGAGCAACAGTCAACACACTGAGACGAAGGAACCATCCGAATGAAACTCCTGTTCAATCTTGAAGTCATAGAGGGTAACCGTGTCAAGGCACGACCCAGCGACTACCTGCAGTCATTGGCAGTCACTGAACAAATTACAGCGGTAACCGAGTTTCTTCACTGGGCAGAAAAAGAAGCGCGCGACAATGAAGACCTGCAGGCACGCGCAGAAGCCGAGATCGGCGTCGCCACGGCCACCGAGTTTTTGCAGAAACTGGAACAGGGTGCAGCACGCATCTACACAGGTAAAGACAACAGGAAATAAAATGACCCGTAAAACTGATGATGAATGGCGTGAACAGCTGACACCGGAACAATACCAGGTCGCTCGCCGCAAGGGCACCGAGCGACCGTTCAGCGGTATCTATAATGACTGCAAGGACAGCGGCGTATACCGTTGCGCCTGTTGTTGCAGCGAACTGTTTCACTCGGATGATAAATTTGATTCCGGCAGTGGCTGGCCCAGCTTCATACGCCCCGGCGTCAATGAAAATATTCGCACGGAACGTGACGAAGGCCATGGCATGACGCGTGTCGAAGTACTGTGTGCAAACTGTGACGCCCACCTGGGACACGTGTTCGAGGACGGTCCGGCACCGACCGGTCAGCGTTATTGCATCAACTCTGTCTCATTGAAGCTGGAAAAGAAAGGTGAGGACAAGTAGCGGCCGGCATACAAGTCAAACGGCTCTTGCCGCGACAACCTGGCTGGCAGGCCTTGCTAATAATTCAATACCTGAACAAATACCTTGCTGGCGACAGGGGAGTAAAACCCGGGAACACCCTCAAGCATCGCATTCCTGAAATTAACAGGGTAAAAGGTCGCATTCTGGTAAATTCTTATTTATTCTTCCCTGCAAATTTCTATCAGGGAGACGGTGATGATTGGCAAAAAGGTCCTGGCGGTAGTTGTTACAGTATTCATTGCAATGGCAGTTACCGCCCAGGTAGCGGCATTTAGTGGCGAAGAACTCGGACATAGCTGCCTGGATCCGAAAGATAATACCGCGCGAATTTCACAAAGAGATGAATGTCACGCTTTTGCCAATAGCAGCGGATACCGGGTTGGCCTGCTCCGTAGCTGCAAACAGGATGATACGCTCTGTGCCCAGGAAACCGTCTGCGCAGAACCGGAAATAAATTATGTCTGCATCGGACATAACCCCTACAAGGGGGACTGCAATACCAACCAGCAGTGTCCGGAAAACAATTATTGCAAAAAAGAAACCGGGCTATGCAGTGGACGCGGGATTTGTGAAGCAATCCCGGCCCCGGACACAGGCAGTTGCCCTACTATATTTGAACCTGTTTGCGGGTGCGACAACAACACCTACAGCAACAGTTGCGAAGCAAACTTCGCCGGTGTCAGCATTCTTGTCACAGGTGCTTGCGTACAATAAACAACAGCTATACCGCACTAAAACATTGTGCTAACAATCCACTGACAAGGTCTCACTGGACAATTTCCAGCAGTTCTATGAGGTAAGTGCCTGATTCGTTCTCAGGCATGCCGCCCTCTGGCTCAGAATTTGTCAGCAGCAGTCCGGGTGGCACTGAAACTTCCCATTGCGCACCCTCCTCCATACTTAATAGCGTCTCCTGCCAGGCCGGATCAAGATCGTTAATATTTAATTCAGCCGGCTGTCCTGATGAATAAGTATCGTCAAACACCCTGCCATCCTGGCTAATACCAAGATAGTCGACAGCTACCCGGTCGGTCAGAACCGGTGAGCGGCCCCTGCCAGGCTGAACTACCTGGTAACGTACCCCGCCCGGCAGGGCAATCTCTTCTTCACTGGAGACTCCCTCAATAAAAAAGGCTCTCTTGTTGCGTGGAAACGTCTGCCGACTGACCTCACGGCCCGCTGCGGCGTCATAATCATCGCTACTGCCGGAAAAGCCGGCATCGCCCACCGGATACCCGCTCATCACCGCAGCATCTTCCTGTAAAGGTGCATCATCCGCGGCAGCAGCGGTACTTTCTGCCGCGCTGACAGATTCAACAGCAGGCTGGTCCATGACTTGCAAGCCCTGTTGTTGCAAAGCGGATTTCTGCTGCATTGCTGACATCAAGTACCCCAGATCAGCACTCATACTATCCAGGACCGTGGCATTTTTCTGAACATCCCGGATGAGCACGGCACCCGTCACCACCAGCAGCATCGATGCAAACGCGGCAACCCATATAGCTGAGATCCGACGCCTGTCTTGCTTGAGCAGCTGTGCCTGTACTTCCAGCAACATACTTTCATGGTGACGCTGTTCTGCTTCAAGCTTTTCTACCCGGGAGACGGCTATCTGGAGAGCGTTGGTATTCTCAAGCAACGAAACCCTGAATTCTGCAGCTTGCTCCTGAGCCTCCAGTTGCAAGGCCTTGACCTGTAGTTCGGTTGCCGCCAGCCCGGTTGACACAGCGGCAAGGGTAGTTTCCAGCTGTAAAGCCCGCTCATGTGCCTGGTCACGCCCGCTTTCGACAGCACCAAGTCGTTGCATCAGTGCGCTATATTTTTGCTGGTCCCTGTCTCTGGCGCTCTCTGTTTGCTGGTGAGTTCGTTTCAGATTTGCAGCCAGCATATGATTCGCACTGCTGATTACAGCCGCATCAAGG
Source organism: Gammaproteobacteria bacterium (assembly GCA_029859555.1). Lineage (GTDB taxonomy): Bacteria > Pseudomonadota > Gammaproteobacteria > UBA9214 > UBA9214 > UBA9214. The sequence continues at coordinate 7,873 of JAOUCV010000026.1, read as the reverse complement.
TCGCTATCAGCCTGTTCTGGCGAGGCACTCGCCGGAACTTTAAACGCGTGTTTTATAGCGGCAGACAGTTTCTGCCAATAGTGTTTGAAGGTACGCAATGATCTGACCTTTTTATATAATCAGGGCGTCAGGCTTTTACGCTGGCAGCAACAGCCACTGCGGCGCGCAAAAGAAACATCATGAAACCCATCATCATGAATTTGAACTTGTAATTATAATATTTCATGTACAAACAGCCGGGTCGATGCATCAAAAGTCTTCGGCTATTGTATCCAGTACCTGTGACAGGCGGTGTACTGCCGTCACATCCAGTCCCTTTATTGTCTGCCTGGGTTTGTTGGCCGCCGGGATAATAGCCTTGTTGAAGCCGTGCTTGGTGGCCTCGCTGATACGCTCCTGGCCATTTGGCACCGGGCGTAATTCACCGGACAGGCCCACCTCGCCAAACACGATCAGGTCTGCCGGCAATGGCCGATTGCGAAAACTGGACATCACCGCCAGCAACACCGCCAGGTCGGCGGCGGTCTCGCTGACACGCACACCCCCGACGACATTGACGAATACGTCCTGATCACCCAGCGTCAAACCGCCATGACGGTGCAACACCGCCAGCAGCATGGAGAGCCGGTTTTGCTCCAGCCCCAGTGTCACCCGGCGTGGATTTCCCAGTTGACTCTGGTCCACCAGTGCCTGCACTTCCACCAGCAAGGGACGCGTACCCTCCCAGGTCACCATCACCACGCTGCCCGGCACCGCTTCTTCATGCCGGGACAGAAAGATTGCCGAGGGATTGGTCACTTCCTTCAGGCCGGACCCAGTCATGGCAAACACGCCAAGTTCATTGACGGCACCAAAGCGGTTCTTGATAGCCCGCAGAATACGATAACGGTCGCCGGAATCACCTTCAAAATACAACACGGTATCGACCATGTGCTCCAGCACGCGCGGTCCTGCCAACTGCCCTTCCTTGGTTACATGACCGACCAGGAACATGGCAATGCCGGACTGCTTGGCAAAACGCACCAGCTGGGCTGCACTCTCCCGGACCTGCGCGACCGAACCCGGCGCAGACTGCAACAATTCTGTATAAAGCGTCTGGATGGAATCCAGCACCATTACCTGCGGTCGTTCCTTGTCCGCGGTTGCGATAATGCGTTCCACTGATGTTTCCGAATACAGGCGGATAGCCTCACCATCGATACCAAGACGCCCGGCACGCATGGAAATCTGCTGCAGCGACTCCTCACCCGTGACATACAACGAGGACATTTCGCCGGACAGTGTTGCCAGCACCTGCAATAGCAAGGTGGATTTACCAATCCCGGGATCACCACCGATCAGCACCACGGAACCCGCTACCAGGCCACCGCCCAGTACCCGGTCTAGCTCGGCCATACCAACAGAAGCGCGCACCTGTGCATCTGTTGGTATCGCGGACAGGCGCGTCACGCTGCCGGCAGCGCCACCGCTGTAGCCGGCAAAACGCGAAGCGCCTGGCCTGGCAGCAGATATACCTTCAGTCAGGGTATTCCAGCCGCCGCAGTCAGCGCATTGCCCGGCCCATTGTGGCACCTGCGCGCCGCATGCACTGCAGCTATAAACTGTCCTGGTCTTCGCCATCAGTGATGCCCCGGGTAAGCAGATAGTTGTCGGTGGAACAGCAGCGGAAACATGATTACATTCAGCTGTAGTCGAAATGCACCCGCGAACCAACGCCGCAGAGTAATTCATAGGAGATGGTACCGGCCGCTGCCGCCACCTCGTCAACCGGCAAACCTTCACCCCAGAGAACCACCTCGTCACCGACCCTGGCTTGCGGGTGATCTGCAAGGTCAATACAAATCATATCCATGGAGACGCGTCCCGCAAGGTTTGCCGGCTTGCCATTAACCAGCACCGGGGTACCGCCTGGCGCATGCCGCGGATAACCGTCACCGTAACCAATGGCCGCCACACCAACCAGCCTGTCAGTCGGACAGACCCAGTCGCCACCGTAGCCGATTGCATCCCCTGCCTGACGTGCATTGACGGCAATCAAACGGGTACTGAGCGTCATCACCGGCTGCAGATCAAGTGATGCAGCACTGCGGCCAATCAGCGGGCTGGCGCCGTAGAGCATGATACCCGGGCGAACCCAGTCCAGATGGGTGTCGGGCCAGCCAACGATGGCAGCAGAATTCGCCAGCGTCTGTTCTGCCGGGATAGCCGCGAGCGCGTCCAGAAACGTCTGTCGCTGCCGGGCGGTCGAACTGCTGTCCAGGTCATCGGCACAGGGAAAATGCGACATGTAGCGTATAGCCCCTATTTGCGGAATCTTTTGCAGGCGCGCGGTCAGCGCCTTGATGCTTTCTGTTGCAAAGCCAAGCCGGTGCATGCCGGTATCCAGCTTTACCCAGACATCCAGCGGCCGCAGCAAACTGCCCTGCTCCAGTAACGCCAGCTGACTTTCATGATGAATAACCACATCCAGCTGAAAGCCGTTAACCAGCGCGATATCCTCGGCATCAAACAGGCCTTCCAGCAACACGATGCGCCGGTCAAAACCGGCCTCTCGCAAACTGATGGCCTCATCGATACAGGCAACACCAAAGGCATCGGCATCCGCTAGCGACTGCGCCACCCTGACCATGCCGTGACCATAGGCATTGGCCTTGATGATGGCCATAACCCTGCTGCGGGGTGCCGCTTGCTGAACGCGGGAGAAATTATGTTGCAGGGCCTGCAGGTTGATATGTGCCCGGACCGGTCGGGTCATCCAAACTCACCACCGCTGTACTGGCTGTCGGCTGCGTAATTTTCAAAGCGCGTGAACTGCCCCCTGAAGGTCAGCAGGCGCGTACCGATCGGACCGTTACGCTGTTTACCGATAATGATTTCGGCAAGGCCCTTGTGGGGACTGTCCTCGTTATAGACTTCATCGCGATAGATGAACATGATGACATCGGCGTCCTGCTCAATAGCGCCGGACTCACGCAGGTCAGACATGACCGGGCGCCGGTCCGAGCGCTGTTCAAGACTGCGATTCAACTGGGACAGTGCAATCACCGGCACTTCCAGTTCCTTTGCCAGCGCCTTCAGGTTGCGCGAAATTTCGGATATTTCCGTGGTGCGATTATCCCGGGTGCTACCTGTTTGCATCAGTTGCAGATAATCGATCACGATCATGCCGATGCCATGCTCGCGTTTCAGTCGCCGGGCACGCGCGCGCAGTTCCATCGGTGATAATGCCGGGGTGTCGTCAATAAAAATCGGCGCAATATCCAGCAGGCTGACCGCCGAGGTCAGTCTGGGCCAGTCATCATCATCGAGCTTACCGGTGCGGATCTTGTGCTGGTCTATGTGGCCCAGCGAAGACATCATACGCAGCGCCAGAGACTCTCCGGGCATCTCCATACTAAAGATCGCAACCGGCACCTGGTTCTTGATCGCCGCATTCTCGGCAAAGTTCACTGCCAGCGTGGTCTTGCCCATCGAGGGGCGCCCGGCAACGATAATCAGATCGGAGGGCTGCAGCCCGGCTGTCATTTCATCCAGATCGGAAAAGCCGGTCGACACACCGGTGAGTGGATTATCCTGCTGAGACAACATGTCAATGCGGTCTACCGCAGCTGTCAGCAGTGTGCGAATACTCTTGAAGCCACGCTTGCCACGGTTACCCTGCTCGGCAATGTCAAATACCAGCTTCTCGGCGTCATTCAACAACTCGGCGGTCTCGCGCCCTTCTGACTCCAGCGCGCTGCCTGCGATGGTGTTGCCGACTGACACCAGCTGCCGCGCCACCGACTTGTCGCGCACGATATCCGCATAGGCCTTGATATTTGCCGCACTTGGCGTGTTCTGCGCCAATGCACCCAGTGCAGCAAGTCCGCCAACGTCGTCCAGCAGACCGTTATGACTGAGCCATTCGGAGAGCGTGACTGCATCCAGCGGATCACTTCTATCCGCGAGCTCGACAATGGCATGAAAAATCAGGCGGTGATTACGACGGTAGAAATCTTCTTCACTGACACGGTCTGCGACCACGTCCCAGGTGCTGTTGTCCAGCATGAGACCGCCCAGTACCGCTTGCTCGGCCTGCAAGGAATGCGGCGGCACTTTAAGTGCGTCCGTCTCGGAATGAATTACATCTGCAGAACGAAGCGTTTCGGCCATGGAATAATTTTAATAGTGGAATGTTTACCAGGTCGCCCCCTCGACGACCCGGTAATAAATATCATAATCACGGCACAAAGACATCATTGTAATGAAGGCGTCTTTATGCATCCGGATAACAGACCCTGGAACGAATACAGGCGGCCTTTGCAGGGCCGCCTGTAATGTTTCTTTGCTACAACAGCTTGCGGGTATTAGTGCGCGCTGTTTTTACTATTCCGCTTCAATAACCAGTTTTACGACAACATTTACATCCGTGTGCAACTGTATTTGCACATCGTGCTCACCTGTTGTGCGGAAGGCACCGTCCGGGAGACGCACTTCGTTACGTTCAACCGCCACCAGTTTCTCGGAAATGACACCGGCAATATCCGCGGTACCAATCGAACCAAACAATTTACCCTCATCGCCCGCCTTTGAGGCAATGGTGATGACCTGGTCCAGTAGAGCATCGCGACGCGCTTCTGCCGCAGTCAGCGTCTCGGCAGCAGCCTTTTCAAGATCCGCGCGACGCGCCTCGTATTCGGCGATATTCTCGGCAGTTGCCGGCGCAGCCTTGCCTTGCGGTATCAGGTAATTTCTTCCATATCCCGGCTTTACATTAACCTTCTCGCCCATGGCGCCCAGGTTGGCTATTTTTTCCAGCAGAATAATTTCCATTGTTACAACCTCTAGCTATTAACTTGTCTTGATTAATCGGCATTGTCTCCGTCACGCATCAAACGGCGACGAAAATCAACCCAGGTGTCTACCAAACCACCAGCCGCAAGCAGCAACGTGGCCTGCGGTACAAAAACCAGCAGTATGTATATTCCTATCAGCCAGCCGCTTCCACGGCCCGCCCGGTACAGCAGGCAGTGAATCACCGCCAGCCCGATCAGCAGATACGGCACCAGCATGATCATTGCCAGCTGGGCACCAAAATCACTGACAGTGCCCTGCATAAACCGGGCAAGCAGCATAATACCCAGCGTAATCAGCCCGTTTGTTACTCCGAGCCGCAATCCATAAAACTCTTCCCGGAACGCTCCCGGATGAACCAGCACTGATTGCCACCAGCGCCCCAGCAACAAACTCGCCAGTACACCAATCACCAGCGACGCAATCACCATGCCGGTCATGAGCGCAGATATTTCCTGCAACAGCTGCTCGTCCATCAGCACCGGAAACGACAGCCCGGCCTCAGCCAGGGTTGCCTCAACCAGCTGCAATTGCTCCATCCACCAGGCTGCCGGGTCACCATAAAAGCTGAACACCAGTAGCAGCAGACAGACTCCAAACAGCACTGCGGCCTTGAATGACTGCCCCAGGTTGTTGGTCTGTTGCAAAACAGTCGCCGCTATCCAGCATGGCAACCACAACATCAATATCATTACCAGCGCAATAATGGCCTGCGCGCCCAGCAGCTGGTAAAACAGCAGGGTGGCCGCTGCGGCCATGGCCATTACCTGCAGGCCCGGCAATATACCGATATGCAGCGTTACCAGTGCCACTATAGCTGCAGCCAGGTAATTCAGCATACTGCCAAACGGTGGCGCCAGCATCGTCAGGACACCACTGACCGAGGCTGCCAGTATCGCCTGCCAGCGTCCACTGACAATGTAAGCAGCCAGGGCCTTCATAGCTTGTGAGAACTGCGAGGTTTTCTGTTACCCGTAACGGCTAGTGGGCGTCGCAATAAGGCAGCAGCGCCAGGTAACGCGCGCGCTTGATTGCGGTCGACAACTGCCGTTGATATCTTGCCTTGGTGCCGGTAATGCGACTGGGCACAATCTTGCCGGTCTCGGAAACGTACTGCTTGAGTACGGCTAGATCCTTGTAATCAATTTCCTTGGTACCTTCAGCCGTGAAACGGCAGAATTTACGACGACGATAGTAACGAGCCATGATGAATCCTCTCTTGTTTGTTGAGCCAGTGTTATTCCGCTGCAGGTGCCGGTTCTTCAGGCGCTGCTTGCGGAGCCGCTTCGTCTGCAACCGCCGCCGGGGCATCGTCTGCGGCTGCTTCAGCAGGTGCAGGTGCAGCTGGTGCAGCAGCTGCATCACCGGACGGTTCCCGTTCGCGCTTTTCTTCCGGCCGTTTGGCCAGCAGTGAAGTTTCCGTGACGGCTTCCTTGCGGGAGATCACCACACTTCTGAGAACGGCATCGTTAAAACGGAAGGCACTGTTCAGCTCGTCGAGGACGGCAGTAGTACATTCGATATTCATCAGCACGTAGTGTGCCTTGTGCAGCTTCTGGATCGGGTAGGCAAGCTGGCGTCGACCCCAGTCTTCGAGTCGATGGATGGTGCCGCCGTCAGCTTCAATCGATGCGCGGTAGCGATCGACCATGGCGTTTACCTGTTCACTCTGGTCAGGATGGACCAGAAACACGATTTCGTAGTGTCTCATCAAATGTCTCCTTATGGATGAGTAGCCTGCTGTCTATGCAACAGGCAAGGAGTTAATTATTCAGCTGATTATCAGCCTCTTAGAAGAGCGCGCATTCTACGTTAGGGTCGGCACAGATGCAATATTCGCCCCTGCAGGAGCGGACCTTGTCCGCGATTTGTTGGTAAACAGCAATCGCGGACAAGGTCCGCTCCTGCAGGTTGTTGTTTTTATTGAGTATGACTAGTTATTTGGCAAACTGCGCTGGCGTTTTGCCTCGAACAGCAGCACACCCGCCGCCACAGACACATTCAGGCTCTCCACCTGCCCGGCCATGGGAATCGCCAGCACGTGGTCGCAATGCTCGCGGGTCAGGCGCCGCATGCCCTTGCCTTCACCACCCAGCACTAGCGCAATCGGCCCGCGCAAATCACTTTCATAAAGCATCGCATCCGCCGCATCGCTGGCGCCATAAATCCAGATCCCGGCATCACGCAGCTGCCGCAGGGTACGTGCCAGGTTGGTGACGGTAAAAACAGGCACCGACTCCACCGCACCGCAGGCAACCTTGTGCACTACCTGTGTTATCCCCACAGCGCGGTCTTGCGGCATGATCACAGCATGCACACCGGCGGCATCGGCGGTGCGCAAACAGGCACCCAGGTTATGCGGGTCCTGGACACCGTCGAGCACCAGCAGAAAGGCCGGCTCGGTTAATGCCGCCAGGAAGTCCGGCAATTGCCGCTCGCTGATACCCCTGGTCGCTTCACGGACGACCGCAATCACACCCTGATGACGACCGCCGGGCGCCTGCTGATCCAGTTCCTTGCGGTTTATTTTTTGAATAGAGATGCCGGCCGCAACCGCCTGCTCCAGCAACGGCGCCAGCTGCCGGTCAGCAGCCACATCAGTGACCAGCAGTTTCTTTATGGCTTCGGGACGGCTCGCAAGCAAAGCGGCAACCGCGTGCAGTCCATAAACCTGTTCGGCCGATTTCATGGCATTACGTTCCGCGACTTCTCAGTTATTGCAAACATGCCCGGCATTCATCGGGACTTTTTCCGTGCTGCCTTCTTCTTGCCCCAGCGGCTGCTGTGCTTTTTCTTTGCGGTCCTGGCAGCCGACTTGTCACCTCGCTTACTGGTTGGCTTTCCGCTTGATTTTTTTACTGGTTTCTTTTTCCCTGGCTTCTTTTTCCTTGCGCCCTGCTTCTTGCTAACTTTTTTGCCCGACCGCTTGCCGGACTGATCGTCCTTGCGTTTGTCTGTCTTTTTTCCAGACGGCTTGCCACCCCGCTTGCCAGTGCGTTTACCTGTCGGCCCGGCCGCCTGCTCGCCACTCAACTCAAAG
>JAOUCV010000274.1 GCA_029859555.1 Gammaproteobacteria bacterium | reverse complement strand
TGCAATAGCCGTTGCCAGCACCACCTTGCGCATGGACTGCTGTGCCGGCTCAATCGCCGCATCCTGTGCCCTGCCGGACAACTGGCCATAGAGTGGCGCGATCTGCACATGACTGTCCAGACCGGCAGCCGCCAGCAGACCCTCCAGCTGGCGTATTTCGCCGGCACCTGGCAGAAATACCAGCAAGCTGCCGGTTTCTTCACGTAACACCTGCTGCACGCATTGTGAAACCTCGCTACAAAAGGCGCGCCGGTCCCGGGCAAAGACCGCGCCTGCCGGCTGATAGCGGACACTGACCGGGTAGCTGCGGCCTTCGCTGCTCAACAGCGGCGCGGCGTCCAGCCACTGTGCTATGACATCACCTTGCAGCGTCGCCGACATCACCAGCAAGCGCAGGTCTTCCCGCAGTGCTGACTGGCTGTCGAGACACAGTGCCAGCCCAAGGTCGCCCACCAGGCTGCGCTCATGAAACTCGTCAAAAATAACCAGGCCAACCGTTTGCAGCGCCGCATCCTGCTGCAGCATGCGTGCCAGTATCCCCTCGGTCACGACTTCGATACGTGTTGCAGAACTCACCTGCCTGTCGAGGTGCATGCGGTAGCCGACGGTACCACCGACCCGCTCACCCAGTGAGCGCGCCATAAAACGCGCCGCCGCCCGCGCCGCCAGCCGCCGCGGCTCCAGCATGATGATTTTTTTATCCCTGAGCCACGGTGCATCCAGCAACGCCAGCGGTACCCGCGTGGTCTTGCCGGCTCCGGGGGCCGCCTGCAGAACCGCGCGCGTATGCTGTTCCAGCGTCCGCTGCAAGTCTGGCAACAGGGAGTCAATGGGCAGGGGTGATTTCATATAAAAAAGTAGCTGTCTTCAATCGGGGTATCATACCCCGTCCTGCCGATCCTCCCGGCAAGCCTGTCAGCGCAAGCCGTTGATCATCTCCAACACAGGCACACTGTCATTATAATCAACAGCAATCGGCCATATCGACCCGGCAGCATCCAGGACCAGGCTCGGGAAACCTGTCGCATGCAGCTGTCGCGCGCGTTCTATCTCTTCCAGTAACTGCTGCTGCACCGCCTTACCGGCCAGTGCCGCGGCAAAGGCATTGCTGTCGAGCCCCAGTTCATCCGCAAGCTCAAGCAGCGTATGCTCATCAGACGGATTGCGCGCCTGCGTGTAATAGGCAAGTTGTATCGCCCGCGTCATACGCTCGTCAAACTCATCGCCCTGCGCTCGCGCAGCAATAACAGCACGACAGGCCGGCCAGGTGGAACGCCGCGGCGCACACTGCCTCCAGAAATCGTAGTTGAATTGCGTTCCGGGGATACGCTCCTGTATGCGCTGCCAGGTGGCCTCGATAGTTCGCTGCAACTCCACCGGCATCGGCTGATCACTGTCAACAGCCAGGCCGCCCAGCAGTCGCATCACCCGGATTTCCGCCGGCAGACGCTGCAGCAACTGCGCCAGTACCGGTGCAAAACCCCAGCACCAGCTGCACATCGGATCATGCACGTAATAGAGCACGCTGGTCGCTTGCCTGCCTTCGGAGCCCATAACTAGAATTCAATGGCCAACCGGGCCACGATCTGGTTGCGATGGCGCAGTTCATTGCCCTTGTCATCCTCGACAAAACCGCTCTGGTAGCCGCCGCAAAAATAGTCAGCAACCAGATTGATATTCCTGTGTACCCGCCAACTCACCGAGACACCGTACTGCCACCCGGGCTCATCGGCAAGTTCATTGCAGTGTTGCCGGCGACATAAAGCTCTATTGCCCGGGAAATAGCGTTAGCGTTGATACTGATACTGAACTCGCCCCCTTAAACAGCAGCTGTCTTGCTCCTCCCGCCTTACCGGGAGGGCTGGTGAACTACAAAAAACCTGTTTCTCCGCCTGAATGCTAGTCACACTGCCGGAAATTCGGTATCGTGCCCGGACGTTTTTCTAAAAAAACGCTGATCTTTATATACTGCAAGCGACGACACACAAGCAAACATCAGGAGACTTTAATGATACATTTTCTGCGACGCCCGATAGCTGTTTTACTTTCCCTGCTGCTGGCCCTGATGCCCATGATACCGGCACAGGCAGCCATGATTGGCAATGAACAGCTCATTAACCAGCACCAGCAGGGTCAGACTCGCGACAGCCTGCAACAATTACTGCAGCAGCAGTCTGCCCGCCAGCAACTGCAGGCCCTGGGTGTCAGCCCGGATCTCGTCAAGAACCGTATCGACAGCCTCACTGACAGTGAACTGGCCCGCATTAACCGGCACGTTGATACACTGGATGCCGGCGGCAGCGTCCTCGGCATCCTGCTGGTTATTTTTATTGTGTTTGTTATTACCGATGTCATCGGCGCCACCGATATCTTCCCGTTCATCCACCCGGTCAATTAAGACAGGCATGCGCCAGGCTACCAACACCCGCCGACTGGCGGGTGTTTTTTTACTGGCCCTGGCATTATCAGGCTGTGCAACACCACCGCAAACCAGGCAGCTGCTTGCGGACATACCGGCCGGCATACCGGCTTCGATAGAACTCTCTGACACACCCTTCTTCCCGCAGCAGCAATACCAGTGCGGACCGGCGGCCCTGGCAACCGTGTTGTCCGCACAGGCTGTCAGGGTAACCCCTGATGAGCTGGTTGATGCAGTTTATGTTCCGGCGCTGCAGGGCAGCCTGCCGGAAGAAATGACGGCCACGGCACGGCGCTACCGGATGCTGGCTTACCCCCTGCCCGGCTCACTGTCCGGCCTGTTAACTGAAGTTGCCCATGGCAACCCGGTACTGGTGATGCAGAATCTTGGCAACGACTGGTTTCAAAACTGGCATTTCGCGGTAGTCATTGGCTACGACCTCGACAAACGTGAAATCATTCTGCGCTCGGGCAGCACGGCGCGCTGGCGCACCACACTGGCGGTGTTTGAACGCACCTGGTCACGCAGTGATTACTGGGCGCTGGTTGTGCTGCCAGCCGGGGAAATACCGGCCAGCGCTGCATTAACACCCTACCTGCAGGCATGCCGCGACCTGGAAACCTCCGGACAGGACGTCGCAGCACTCAGTGCATACCTGTCCGCCAGCCGGCACTGGCCGAATGAACCCCGGGCATGGCTGGCCTACGGCAACAGTCTGTATGCCAGCGGTGAGAGCAAAAATGCCACCAATGCCTTTCTGCAAGTCACGCGCCTGTCACCCGACAATCCACATGGCTGGAATAATCTTGCCTATGCGCTGTTACAGACCGGCTGTCCGCAACAGGCCAGGCGGGCAGCCGCCTGCGCTGTCAGCCATGGTGGCGATGATGCCAATTACCGGGATACACAGGAAGATATCAATAACCAGGCCGCCGGGGCTGACCATTCAGGTTGCGCAGCAGTTGTTTGCAAATAGCAGGCGTTCGTTGCCGATCATCGCGGACAAGGTCCGCTCCTACAGGTGCATCGATTAGTGTAGGAGCGGAGCTTGTTCGCGATCCAGCAGCATAAAACATCCAGCTAGTTCTGCCACACCGCAAAACCCTGGGCACGCAACCAGTCTGCCAGCGCTGCCTCGCGCTCACTGTCTTTCAACCCCTCGCCGTCGAAACCCTCGATAAGCTCCAGCGCCAGCTCAACACCGTAATTACGGGGATAC
>JAOUCV010000272.1 GCA_029859555.1 Gammaproteobacteria bacterium | reverse complement strand
AGCAACAACACACCCTGGCTGGCCTCGTCATCACCCATCACCAGGGCATATTCTGCACCGCTCTTGTCGGCGCGTTTAAACTGACTTTTGAAACTGCCATTACCGCAGTTACTCAGCAGGCGTAATCCGGGCAGTGACGCACGCAGTTTTTCTGCCAGCACCATGCCTTCACGTACCCCCTGCTCGCCATTCAACACCAGGTATACGTGAGGTGAAGTCGACGGCAATTCAACACCACCAGCCTCCAGCAATGCCAGCAGACGCTCCAGGCCCAGCGCGAAGCCGATAGCCGTTGTCGGCTTGCCACCGAGCTGTTCGACCAGACCGTCATAACGACCGCCTGCACAGATAGTACCCTGCGCACCGAGCTGGTCGGTTACCCATTCAAACACTGTTTTCGAATAGTAATCCAGGCCCCGTACCAGCCGCGGGTTCACCCGGTAGGCAAGTCCGGCCCCATCCAGCAGATCGCATAATTCAGAAAAATGCGTCCTCGATTCCTCGTCCAGATAATCCGGCAGTTTTGGTGCCGCTTCGATGAGTGACTGCATAGCCGGGTTCTTGCTGTCCAGTATGCGCAACGGGTTGCTCTGCAGTCGCCGCCGGCTGTCCTCATCGAGTTCTGCTTCATGTTCGCGCAGCCAGGCAACCAGTACCATGCGGTACTCTGCCCGGGCCGCAGCTGTACCCAGTGAATTGATCTGCAGCTCTGCATGCTGCAGCCCGAGACGCTGCCACATACGCGCCGTCATAAAAATCATTTCAGCATCGATATCCGGGCCGGGCATACCAAAGGCCTCGACGCCGATCTGGTGAAACTGGCGATAACGTCCCTTTTGCGGCCGTTCATGACGAAACATCGGGCCGGCATACCAGAGCCGTTGCACCTGGTTGTGCAACAGACCATGTTCCATGCAGGCACGTACACAACTGGCGGTACCCTCTGGCCGTAGCGTCAGGCTGTCACCGTTACGGTCATCGAAGCTATACATTTCCTTCTCGACAATGTCGGTCACCTCACCGATAGAGCGCTTGAATAACTCGGTCTTCTCCAGCAGCGGCAGACGAATTTCCTGATAACCATAGTCCTGCACGACAGCACGCAAGGTATCCTCAAGATACTGCCAGCCAGGTGACTCGCCGGGGAGTATGTCGTTCATGCCTCGAACAGCCTGTAGTGTCTTGGCCATGTTTATACGTTTATTGTTAAAAGTTTCATGTTGAAGTAGTTGACTGTCACAACCCGGCAGTTATAACCGGCAAGCCTCAAAGCCACTGTTACAAATCAGCGTTCCGTTTCCTGCGGCAGCTGCAATTGATTCGCCGGCGGCAGGTCAAGACGCCCGGGCACCGATTCCTCTGCAAGCTGCCCGCGTGACGCGATAAAGCGTTCGACGAACGGGTATGCAAGCCACAGCATGATCACGGCAAGCAACAGCAAAATAACATTGCGCACCAGCCTCGCCGAGGGCAGAAATACAGCAGAGCGTTTCTGCTTGATCGCAACAACTGTCAGCGGCGGTGGCTCTCCACTACTGTCAGCGTAATCGCGAACCAGCTGATCTTCCGGCAATCCCACCAGGCGCGCATAAAGACGCAAATAGCCCTGCACAAAAATAGCTGCCGGCAATGCCGACTTGTCGTCCCGTTCCATTGCCTCAACAATACTGACATCCAGCTTCAGCTCTTCGGCAACCGACTCTACAGTCAACATGTGTTCTTTTCTTGCCGCAGACAGGCGCTCGCCTATCGACATATCGTCCTGACCTGCCATGTTTTCGCTGCCATCATCGTCCTGACCGGCGTTCATTCTCCCACTCCAGCAGCAGCATCGCCTGCTCACTCTTCGGGAAGTTTTCTTTCAGCATAACGGCGTAGTAACCCGAGGTGCTTTCATCCTTGAGCGCGAACTCGGTCCTGACAGCCAGCCACAGGCTATCGGGACTATGCTTGGCCACTTCCTGAAAACGTTGCAGATAGGCCCTGGCACTCAGAAAGGCTCCCTGCTCAAACTTGAACAACGCCATCTGTAACAGTGCCGGCGCAAACTGCTCATCAAGCTGCAGTGCCTGGCGGAAATACTGCTCGGCCAAAGGCATGTCCGGGATGCGCTTGGCACACAAACCGGCATTGGTGATCGGCACGGCCGGGGTAGCATAAAAAGGATTTTTGGCCGCCATCATGAACTCTTTGCTGGCATCTTCATAACGCCCCTGGAAACACAGGAACTGGCCGTAGTTATTGTGACCACCGGCATCATCCGGATTGAGACTCAATGCCTTCCTGTAATGTTTTTCGGCCAGCTTGTCGTCACCCACTTTCTCGTAAAGAATAGCAATCGAGCCGTGTGCCAGCGAAAAATCCGGATCTATCTCGATCGCCTTCTGCAGCTTGGCCAGCGACAATTCGTAATTACCTTCGCGCAGGTATTCGATCCCCAGTTGCGTATAGGCGGAAGCGGCCTGTGCAGCTTTATCCTTTTCTCGCTTGCGTTCTGCCGACGTCGTACAGGCAAGCAGGCTGATTGCAATAAAGACACAGACAAGAACTTTGGCCATCTTCATTGCGTCACCGCCCGGTGTTTTTGCTGACTGCGTTCCCGACGTCGTGTTCGATCCATAAATTCTCCGGCAAGCTGGCCACAGGCAGCGTCAATATCATCACCACGGGTACGCCGGGTAATAGTGACAATCCCGGCACGATTAAGTATTTCAAAAAAACGTTGAATACGGTTGCCGGAGCTGCGCTGGTAGCGGGTCTCCGGAAACGGGTTAAACGGTATCAGGTTCACCTTGGCAGGCACACCTTCCAGCACCCGCGCCAGCTGGCGCGCATGACTGTCCGAATCATTGATACCGGCCAGCATGACATATTCAAAGGTAACCCGGCGCCTGCCCTCGCCCACGTATTCCTTGCAGGCGTCCAGCAATACACTGACAGGATACTTCTTGTTCAGCGGCACCAGCTGGTTACGCAACAGGTCATCCGGTGCATGCAGTGACACTGCCAGACTGACGTCACAGTCCTCGCGCAGCTGCCGCAACGCCGGCACCACACCGGCGGTGCTCAGGGTAATGCGGCGTTTCGACAGGCCGAAACCATAATCATCCAGCATTAGACCCATGGCGCGCACAACATTGTCGTAGTTCAGTAACGGTTCACCCATACCCATCATAACGACGTTGGAAATCCTGCGTTCGCCATCAGCTGTCTGGCCCAGGGCCATGGCCGCGACCAGTACCTGCGAAATAATTTCGCCGCTAGTAAGGTTGCGGTTGAAGCCCTGCTGCGCTGTTGAACAAAAACTGCAATTCAGCATGCAGCCAACCTGCGAGGATACACACAGGGTGCCGCGATCTGCTTCCGGTATGAACACCGCCTCGATACAGTTGTCATCCGCCATCTGCAACAGCCACTTGCGTGAACCATCATCAGAAAGGCTGTCCGAAACAACCTTGGGCAAATCAATCGTTGCAATGTCGCGCAGTCCGGCGCGCAGCGTTTTGCTGATATTGGTCATGGCGTCGAAATCAGTGACACCCTGACCGTAAATCCATTTCATCAGCTGTGTCGCACGAAAGGACTTCTCGCCATGACTGGCAAAAAACTCCACCAGACCCGCACGGTCCAGGTCCAGAAGATTTTTTTTATCAATA
>JAOUCV010000273.1 GCA_029859555.1 Gammaproteobacteria bacterium | reverse complement strand
CAGTATTCTCGGGATCACCTCGGCCAACTGTCCGATGCAGCGTCGCCTGAAGGTCTGGCAACGACTGGTAACGGACCTGCAACCGCAACACCTTGCAAGCATTGTTGCCGGGCAGGTGACGCTGGATGAACTGCCTGCCGTATTTGAAAAACTACTCTCGGGTGAGCATCACGGCCGCTATATTGTCGACTTGCAGTGACACCCTGAGATTAGCGGCCAGCAGTTGTCAGCCGGTGATAATCGCAATACCCAGCAACAGTGGCGTCAGAATCGCCGCCGCCACGTTCGCAGCCATATACCCGGGGTGTTCACCAATCCTGGATGAATAACGAATGGCACCGCCAAGGGCGAACAATGAGAGCGGCATCGGCAGCAGTGCCATCATGCCCGTCACGGGAATTTGCCTGGTTGCAACCAGCACAACAACAGTTGCGTAAGCAGCAATCATAAAGAAGGCATAAGCAAGGTTGCTTTTGTTTATCCCGAAAGCAATCGGGAAGGTTTTTCGGCCGACACTGGCATCGGCATTGATGTCAGGGTACTGGTTCAATAACAGCAGGTTGTTGGTCAGAAAAAAGGGCACCAGTGACACCGGCCAAATTGGGCCGGAGTAATTACCGGTTAGAACCAGGTGGGTGCCGACAACCATCAGGATGCCAAATCCAGTCCCCGGTGCGATGAGACACAGCAATGGCGAACGGTTAATCCACTGCGTGTAGGTTACCACCAGCACGATGCCGGCAATGCCGATGGGCAGTATTGATTTACCGGCTATCACAATGATAGAGCCACCAATGGTCATGGTTGCGAGCAGTGATAACAGGCCGGCAATCAGAACAGCCGGGGCTGCTTCAGGATGCTCGGGCAGGGCGCCACTGCCACCGCTGAAAGCTGTCCGGCTGGTTTGCAGATCCAGCCCGCTGCTGAAGTCATGGTATTCGTTCAGTGCATTGACACTGATGTGTGCGGCAACAGCGCCAGCGAGAACAAGCGCAATCATGACGTTGTCTACCGGTGTGTGGGATGCCAGTGCAATGCTTGCGCCTAACAGTACAGAAACAGGCGTTAACACAAGAAACGGCAGTCGAAAGGTCTGAAGTATCGTTGCTGGCTGCATAGGTTTTCCAGGGGCAGGATTTGGCTACCCGTGTTGCCGGTTGGTACAACGCGCTTGCGGCGGGCCGCCGGGGTTGTTGTTTGGGTCCAGGGTTCTGATGACTGTTTATGCCCCAGTTTCTGCCTGGCGGCAACCCCGGCCGGACAGGATATACTGAAGGGATGCCGAAACTTGCAACCTTGCCTGATTATCTTGCTCCCGGGCTTGAAATCGTTTCCATTGGCCTGAATCCCTCGTTGCCTTCCGTTCGCGCGGGTTTTTATTTCGCCAATCCGCGCAATCGTTTCTGGCGAGCACTTAATGGCAGTGGTTTGCCTGCTGCCGCGCTGGTACCCGGCGTTGCTGCCATGGAGGTCCTGTTGACGCGTGATGCCATCGGCTTTACCGACGTGGTAAAGCGGCCAACCGCCGGCGGGCATGATTTGCGCGCCGCCGATTACCGCGAGTGGTCACCGCTGCTGCTGCAGAAGCTGGAAAAATTTCAGCCGCTGATTGCCTGGTTTCACGGCAAGCAGGCCTACACCAATTACCTTAATTATGGTGAGGGTGTTAAGGCCGCCATAGCATGGGGTGAACAGCCGCGCTGTATCGGCCCGGCACGGGTGTTTGTGACGCCGAATCCGAGTCCCGCCAATGCAGCCTATTCGCTGGATGTACTGACAGACTGGTTTAGGCAACTGCAGGGCTTTCGGACTACGCTGAAAAAACGCGGCCAGCGGCAGTGAAGCCTGCGCCGTTGTGGATTGTCCTTCAGCTGCAGCATTATCCGAACCGTGTTCTATACTTAGGGTGAATCTATCCTTGGAGGGTTTGATTATGGCTATTGCATCGACAGTATCTGATTATCTGGCCGAACATGATGTCGCTTATGATGTCCTGACCCATCCGCACACGGCGACCAGCGGTGAAACGGCAGAAGCATCCCATGTGCCCGGCGCGCGTCTGGCCAAGTCCGTCATTCTTGAAGATGATCTGGGTTACCTGATGGTGGTGTTGCCCTCCAACCGGTCGGTGAACATGGGTGAATTACACCGCCAGTTGAACCGCAACCTGGGTCTGGCAGCCGAAACCGAACTGGGTAGCCTGTTTGGCGACTGCGAAATCGGTGCCTTGCCGGCTATGGGTCCGGCCTACGGGCTGGAGACGGTGGTGGATGATGAATTGGCTGAGCAGCCGGATATTTATTTTGAAGCCGGTGACCATGAACAGTTGATTCATGTCAGTGCGGAGGTATTTAACACCTTGATGGGTGACCGTATCCGCCATGGGCAGTTTAGCCACTGAAATGACGCATTTTCTGCCACCCGCCAGCCTGGCGGGTGGTCTTTATCTAGCTGAATAATATAGAGAAATCTACAGACCAAAAGCGGGTGTTCCCCAGCTGACGCCACCGACAGCGGCTTCCGGGTGGTGCTGATGTATGAGTTTTTCAACCGCGGCGACGCGGTCTTCGCTGACATCCACCATTAACAGAATTTCACCGTGTGCCAGCGCATCCTTGAACTCGTTGAGGTGTGCATTCGGCAAGCGGGCAAAGCGTATGCCGATCAGAAAGTTGGCTGCCATGATGATGACCGGTGCGAACAGCCACAGGTTGCGCCCGGTGGTAAAGGCCAGGATGATAAAGATACCGAAAGCCACTACAAAGCTCAGCAGGTTGGCGTTCCAGAGAAAATTCTCCAGGTGTCCGGCGGTGTCATTTGCCTGTCTTGGCGAGGAAGCGGGCAATCCATCCAGTGCGGTGCCCCTGGCGCCAAGCGTATGCATGTTGCTGACGCTGATGCCTTCACAGGCAAGTTCGTCGACCACGCGGCGGGTATGTTCCTTGTCAGGGAACAGGAAATACAGTCTTCGGTGCATAAGAAATCCAAAAAAACTATTTTAAACAAGTATTTAAAGATGCATTCCTGAACTCTGTGTCCTGCTGCGTATGGGTCTGTCCTACCTGTTAGTTATAGCTGTTACTCGCCAGTCGGCAACCCTGTGGCAGCTGATGTTTTTCCACCGGCAGATAACCGCGCAAATCCATTATCTGTTGTTGACACCCAACCGCCGCTGCAACACAATAGCGGGCTTGCATTTTTGGAGGGGTTCCCGAGTGGTCAAAGGGATCAGACTGTAAATCTGACGGCTCAGCCTTCGGAGGTTCAAATCCTCCCCCCTCCACCAGAAACAAGTGGTCGCCGGGTGTGAATGGCGGTATCAGGCGTTACGGTGGGCAAGTTAGGCGGGTGTAGTTCAACGGTAGAACCTCAGCCTTCCAAGCTGATGGTGTGGGTTCGATTCCCATCACCCGCTCCATTTTATAAATGGTTTAGACGGGAAGCGGTAATCGGGGTTTAGCCCCTTTGATTTGCCCATATAGCTCAGTCGGTAGAGCACTTCCTTGGTAAGGAAGAGGTCACCGGTTCAAATCCGGTTATGGGCTCCAGTGTTTTTGGCAGTTATATATTTTATACATCTTTGTTGGTAACCAAGCAAACCGAGAGGGGAGTCAGGCGAAATGTCCAAGGAAAAATTTAAACGCACCAAGCCGCAC
>JAOUCV010000271.1 GCA_029859555.1 Gammaproteobacteria bacterium | reverse complement strand
GTGATGGTGATATATCCGGAAGCGGTCTGGTATACCTATATCGATAAGAGTGATATTGACGAGATTATTGAAGAGCATTTACAGAACGGACGCATTGTCGAACGCCTGAAGATTTAGTTCTGGCCTTTATTTATATAACCTGTTGTTTATTAATAATTTATTTTTTTGGATGTTTGGGTGGCAGAAGACACTGTACGCTTGCCTATTGACAAGTAAG
This sequence comes from Gammaproteobacteria bacterium, assembly GCA_029859555.1. GTDB lineage: Bacteria > Pseudomonadota > Gammaproteobacteria > UBA9214 > UBA9214 > UBA9214. The sequence goes on along the minus strand of JAOUCV010000271.1, from coordinate 3,451 downwards.
ATAGAATATTAGAAAATACTAACACGCTGATTGGCCTGCCCCCCTATTTGGCCAGTCAGCGCTCCTCCACCTCCTAATGATGGAGGTCTTTATAAGCGCGGTTTTTAACCGCGCTTTTTTTTGCCCGCAGGAATGTGGTTAGGGTGGCTCTTGCACATCCGTGTGCTTCGCGACACCTGGACATCCTGTCCATCGTCGCGGGAGGCGGGAAAAGGTGAGGCCGGGATGGGCGAGAGGCTGGCCTGGGCCGAGCCGGGAGCGATTTCTTCACGCTGCCCGCAGGCTTGATGATGGATTCCGAAGGCGGTCTGCCCGCAGGCGCAGAAAGCAAAATTGGCAAATAAAGCCCATTCGGGCACAGAAACCTTGTAAGTTACTGGCGTCTTTTGTAACATCCTCGCTCTTCGATTTGGCATGATCCAGAGTTAACACGCATGAAAACATTTTCCGCAAAAGCACATGAAGTGAATCGCGACTGGTATGTCGTTGATGCTGAAGGTAAAACCCTGGGCCGCCTGGCCTCGGAAGTGGCGCGCCGTTTACGCGGCAAGCACAAGCCTGTGTATACCCCGCACGTTGATACCGGTGACTATATTATTGTTGTCAACGCCGACAAGGTGCACGTTACCGGCAAAAAAGCATCTGACAAGATGTATTATCACCACACCGGTTATGTCGGTAACCTGAAATCTGCGACGTTCAACCAGATGCAGGAGAAAACACCGGGTCGGGTTATTGAACTTGCCGTCAAGGGTATGCTGCCAAAGAACCCGCTGGGTCGCGCCATGTATCGCAAGCTCAAGGTTTATGCAGGTCCTGACCATAACCATGCAGCACAACAGCCAAAACCACTGACTTTTTAATTATCAGCAGACTGACAGCCGAACCATGGCGTTAGCAACAGGAAGCCCAGAATGAGCGAGACCCTATACAGTACCGGACGCCGCAAAACCTCCACTGCACGTGTTTTTCTGCGTAAAGGCAAAGGCGATATAACCGTTAACAAGCGTCCGCTTGATATTTACTTCGGTCGTGAGACGGCCCGTATGATTGTGCGTCAGCCACTGGCAACTTCAAACATGCTGGATAACTTTGACATTACAGTGACCGTGAAGGGCGGCGGCATGAGCGGACAGGCAGGTGCAATTCGTCATGGCATTACCCGTGCATTAATGAAGTATGACGGTGAACTGCGTCCGACACTGCGACGTGCAGGTTTTGTGACACGTGATGCCCGCCAGGTGGAACGCAAGAAGGTCGGTCTGCACAAGGCCCGCCGCGCACCACAGTTCTCGAAACGTTAAGCCGCTTATTGGCGGATCGTCTAACGGCAGGACAGTGGTCTCTGACACCACTAATCTAGGTTCGAATCCTAGTCCGCCAGCCATAAATCAAACCCGCCAAATGGCGGGTTTTTTTTGGCGGACTGGGATGAGAACCTCGGGTTCGACTAATGAGCGTAGCGAATTAGAACGCAGGAGTGTTACGATGGCGGCCCGCAGGGCGAGCGCATGGCGCGAGTAATCCTGGTCCGCCAGCCATAAATCAAACCCGCCAAATGGCGGGTTTTTTTTGGTGTACAGGTGGAGAAACGCGGTGCAGGCCATGACTAACACGGAAGCAGCCGAATGCAAGTCGCGTGGCGACACGTTTGCCGGGCAGGGAGAGATCGAACTTGCGATACGGGCCTACCGTCAGGCTGTTGGCCTCAAGGACGACTACTTTGAGGCCCATGCCAACCTCGGCAATCTGCTGGTTGATAGCGACCGCATAGCCGAGGCGCTCCGCCACTACCGCAAGGCAGTCCGGCTGCGTCCGGACATCGCCGAGTTGCATGATAATCTCGGCAATGCACTGCGACTGGGTGGCGACCCGTATGCAGCGCTGGCTGCCCACGACAGGGCTCTGCAATTAAAGCCGGGGCTGATAGAGGCGCATATCAACAGGGGCAATGCGCTAAATGACCTCGGGCGTCAGGACGAGGCAGTTGAGGAATTTAGCTGGGTACTGAATACAGACTCGACCGTGCCGGAGGCACACTTCAATCTTGCCGTTGCCCTGGACTCTCGGGGAAATATCAATGCCGCGCTTGATCATTACCGTGAAGCGTTACGCCTGCAGCCGGATTTTACGGACGCGGTGCTGGGTGTCACCGAGATGCTTGGCCGGCTGGGCGAGACAGAAGCTGCACGAAAACAACTTCAGCACTTTGCCGGCCGGCGTAGCAGCGATGTTTTTATAGCGATTGCCTATGCCAGCCTTGCCGCTGACGATGACGAGCGGCGCAAATCAATTACAGACCTGGAGTGCCTGCTTGGCAATAAAAATATTAGTCATGACGTGAAGCGCAGAATCTATTTCAGGCTGGGGTTGCTTTACGATGATATGCATTCATATGACAGCGCATTTGAGAATTATCGTCAGGGTAACGCACTGGTCAGGGGAGAGTTTGACCGTGCCGGCAGCCTGCAGAAAATCCAGCAGATCATCGACACGTTTGGTTTTCAAAACATTTGTTCGTTACCCGGGGCAACAAACGATTCACAGCTGCCTGTTTTTATTGTAGGGCTGCCACGGGCCGGCAAGACGCTGGTCGAAGAGATGCTTGCCGGTCATCCGCAGGTAACCGGCGCAGGGGAGTTGGCGGATGTCACAAACATCATGCACGCCATCGAGGAGGACACAGGAAATATTTTTCCGCTGGGTCTGGATCAACTGCCAGCCAGCAAACTGGATAAGTACGCCAATGACTATCTGGCAAGGCGCCAGGCAGGTGCTTTTCCGGGGACGACGCGTGTTGTGGACACCATGCCGGGTAATTATCAGTACCTGGGCCTGATCAGGATGCTGTTTCCGCGTGCCCGCATCATTCACTGCAGGCGCGATCCACTGGACCAGTGTCTTGAATGTTACTTCAAGAACTTTTTACGCGGCCATGAATACACCTACACAGCCAGCCTGGACGACCTGGCATTTATGTACCGGCACTACTCGCGGCTCATGCGTCATTGGCAAGAGACGCCCGGGTTACAGTTGCTGGAGGTTCGCTACGAAGCGCTGGTGCAGCAGCCTGAAGCCACCTGCAGGGAGCTGCTGGATTTTGTTGGCCTGGCCCGGGATCAGGGCTGCCTTGATTTTTATCAGCCCGGAAACTCAAGGGTAATAAAAGACCAGGAAATCCATGAGCCTGTTCATAGCCGTTTCATCGGCCGCTGGCAGAACTATCAGCAACACCTGCGGCCTTTAATGGACGGGTTAGCCCCATCACCGCGAGAAACATAATTGCAGGAGCGGCGCCCTCGCCGCGAATCGCGCCGGGGGCGGTGCTCCTGCAGGATCGTTAGCGTCCACTGGGCTGAGGCACTGCTCGCTCTTATACCAGTTTCTCAGTCCGTGGTGTAACCAAAACGTTCGATGGTTGATTCCAGAATCGGAATCAACGGCTGCACCG
>JAOUCV010000270.1 GCA_029859555.1 Gammaproteobacteria bacterium | reverse complement strand
TTTTCGGTTGATCATCCCGTCGCTGAAATACTTGAGACTCAGGCTTACGCAACCGATAAACAGACTCTCCAGGTGACGGGACTGATAGCCATCCCCGATAATAAGCTCCGTGCTGCCACCACCAATATCAACGACCAGCATACGGCCCTCGATACGCCGGACACTGTGGGAAACACCGAGATAAACCAGGCGCGCTTCCTCCTGGCCACCAATAATCTCAATCTGGTGGCCCACCGCCTGTTGTGCACGACGCATGAATTCTCGCGCGTTACCGGCACGACGCAGCGTGTTGGTGCCAACCACGCGCACCTGTGACCCGGGAATATCCTGCAGCCGCTCACCGAATCGCGACAAGCATTGTAACGCCCGCTCGATGGCCTCCTCGGTAAGGTTCACATTCTCGTCAAGACCGGATGCCAGCCTGACCATGTCACGAATGCGATCCACCACCTCAAGCTCATTGCCCGAGTAACGTACTACCTTCATATGAAAACTGTTCGAGCCGAGATCAACAGCCGCCAGGAAAGGCACCGGGAAGGACGAATCGTTTTCCGATAATGCAGTCATTTTTTTTACCCGATTCGTAATAATTGACAAGGCGCACGGGTCCGGACCGCAGCTCCGGCGCTCCCGACAGTGTTGCTATGATGCTACAAACTGCAGCCGCAATAAAGCAGCGCCAATGAGAACAATAACAACTGACAGATACATTGCCTGGCTGAACAGCAGGCAGATTACATGAACACTGAGGTGAGGATATAGCGCGGACCAGGCGGGGCGTTAAGGCGGGGTGTTAAGCCGGGGTTAATGGCAGAACAGGAACAGACAAAAAGGATGTCCTACCAGGGAATGCGCACTGACAGAAAAAGATCCGCTGCAGGCTCTCCCCGACTGCCATGACGAAAATCGTGCTGTTGCTTCTGGATAGCGGTAGCAGGCGTCGGAAAGGACATGTGGATGCCGGCGCCGCTGCGGCCGACTTCTGTCAGCGTGATGTCGCCGGCAATCAGATCCGGCAGGTTTGGCTTGCTGAAAAAGCCCTCACTGGCATCGACGGCGGCGGTCATGAAGACACTCAGGCTGACCAGCAGGGATATCAGCATCAAGGGGTCTGGTTTCCGGAAAAAACGCTTTCTTCTTAACATGACAACCTCTTCAGTCGGTGCTTGCTGTGGGGCTTGAGCCGCCTTTAAAACAGCAGGGTTGTACACATAATGGCGAACACCCGCGCTGGTTTCCGCGTACCCGTTCACATATTCAGGATTCCCCCACTACCTGATGAACAACAAAAACACCCATCCGCCACATTGAAGCAGCGCAAGAGAATGTAATTTATTATTTAATTACAACAAGTTATCTAAATGACAGGCTTCAACCAGCATTCTGGCAGGGGCCCGCCCGAGAGAAACGACAGGGTTGTCTTTTTCAGCACCACCGCGCTCTGCCTACCCCCATATAAAGGGTACCTGCCGGGCATTTCATCCCGGCATGGATCCACAAGCGCTGAAATATCAAGCACCTCCACCAAATCACCGTTTTCTTTTGTTATCAGATACATCACACCTCCGAACTGTTTTTTTTCTGACTGCGCACCTCCCTTTAACTATAGACAGCATTTTGCAAAGCGTGAGCTCCCGGGGAGAAAATAGCGCCGCTTATCAGTGCAATAGAAGTCATATTTTTGTCACTTCATCGGGGAGAGGGTATCCTTTACCCCTGAAAATCTGGCAAACTGGTGACTATGACTACAGAAATTGAGAAAGAACATCGCATCACGGTTGAGGTAAAAACCGACTACGTTGAGGGGCAGTCTGAACCCGAGAGCGAGCGCTACGTTTTTTCCTACACCATTACCATTCGTAATGTCGGCGGCGAACCCGCACAGTTGCTATCGCGTCACTGGCTGATCACGGACGCCTACGGCAATATCCAGGAAGTAAAAGGTGAAGGCGTTGTCGGAGAGCAGCCGCATCTGAAACCCGGCGAGGGTTTCCAGTACACCAGCGGCGCCATGATCACCACGCCGGTTGGCAGCATGCAGGGCAGCTATCAGATGGTCACCGATAACGGTGATGAATTTGACGCTGAAATACCACCCTTCACGCTCGCAATTCCACGCACCCTGCACTAGACCTTCCTGTAAATCATATGGCCGTCTACGCCATCGGCGATATCCAGGGCTGTTTCGATGAACTGCAGGCACTGCTTGAGGCCATCCACTTTAGTCCCTCACATGATCACCTGTGGTTTGCCGGCGACCTGGTTAACCGCGGACCAAAATCACTGGAAACACTGCGCTTCATCAAGGGGCTTGGCAAGCGCGCCGTCAGCGTACTGGGCAATCATGACCTGCATTTAATTGCGGCCGCACACGGGCATCCGATCGCATCGGATGACCATACGCTGGATGCCATTCTCAATGCGCCGGACCGGGATGAACTGATCAACTGGTTGCGGCAGCAACCACTGCTGCATCATGATGCCGCACTCGGCTACACCATGATCCACGCCGGACTGCCGCCACAGTGGGATCTGAAACTTGCCCGGCAGTGTGCACAGGAAGTGGAAACCATGTTGCGCAGTGACAATGTTGTCGACTTCATTGAACACATGTATGGCAATAAACCATGCCGCTGGTCAGATGAATTGAGCGGCTGGAAACGTATGCGATTTACCGTGAACTGCCTGACGCGACTGCGTTTCTGTGACGGCAACGGCCGCCTCAAGCTTAAATACAAGGGTCCACCCGGCAGCCAGCCTGCTGAATTTCATCCGTGGTTTGAATTAGCGGAGCGTAAAAGCAGCGACCTGAATATCGTCTTTGGTCACTGGTCTACACTGGGAAAACGCGATGACCCCGGTGTGTTCCCGCTGGATACCGCTTGCCTGTGGGGTGGTGAACTGACTGCATTGCGCCTTGATACAGCGCCGCAATGGTTCAGCCTGTCCTGTGCCGGAGAACAGGCACCGGCATAAGTAATCAGGCGGCAGTCACCCGTTCGAGCCGGATAAAACTGTAGTCGTATGGATTTTTTTCATCCGCTGACTGGTCACTGCGTTCAACTTCTCGCCAGTCGGTGGCATTCAACTCGGGGAAAACCGTATCACCGTCAACGCTTGCATGGATACGCGTCAGGTAAATAGTACTGGTGTGAGCCAGCACCTGCCGATAAAACTCCGCACCACCGATGACCATTATTTCATCCTGCTCGCCGGCGGCTTGCATTGCGGCATCAATCGAATTCACCACTACACAACCTTTCGCCTGGTAACCGCTATCCCGGGTAATCACAATATTGGTACGGCCGGGCAAGGGGCGCCCGATTGATTCATGGGTCTTGCGCCCCATCAGGATCGGTTTACCCATGGTGGTTTTTTTAAAATACTGCAGGTCAGCAGGTAAATGCCAGGGGAGTTCATTGCCCCGTCCAATAACACCGTTGGCATCCATCGCAACAACAATTGATATCTTCATCGTCAACGCTAAACCGCGACCGGTGCCTTTATGTGCGGATGCGGGTCATATCCCTGTAATTCAAAATCCTCAAAGGCAAAGGCAAACAGGTCATCCACGTCAGGGTTGATGTGCATGGTTGGCAGTTTGTTCGGTGTGCGCGACAGCTGCAGCTCTGCCTGTTGCAGGTGGTTCAGGTACAGATGTGCGTCACCGA